>NZ_CANG01000019.1:0-117828 GCF_000309315.1 Sedimentibacter sp. B4 | reverse complement strand
ATATATATTTGTCATTAAACTGAGATGAATTAATTCATCTCTTTTTTACATGTTCCAGCAATGATTTAGAGGACCTCTTCCCTTTCCGAGGTTAAGATTGTAGTTGAGGGCTCCAGTCAGGTAATTCTTTGCATTGAAGATGCTTTCAGCAACTGTGAAACCGTCAGCCAGGCTGCAGGCAATGGCTGATGACAGTGTACAGCCTGTTCCATGGGTATTGGTGTTTTTTATTTTTTCATGATTGTACCAGGAAAACATTCCGTAATAGAATAGAAGGTCGTCACTTGAATCTTCAAGGTGGCCGCCTTTGATTAAAATATGTCCCGGGAAATTTTTTGAAATTTTAAGTACTGCCTCTTCCATGTCCTGCTTGTTTTTAATTTTAATTCCTGAAAGACATTCAGCTTCTGGAATATTTGGTGTTATTATGTCTGCCAGAGGCATTAGTTTATATTTGAGTGTTTCAATTGAATCATCATTTAAAAGTTTGCTCCCGCTGGTTGAAATCATTACCGGGTCAAGAACAATGTTTTTTGCTTTGTATTCTATGAGTTTTTCAGCTATTATCTCAATAAGTTTTTTGCTTGAAACCATTCCAATTTTAACAGCATCCGGATAAATATCAGAAAAAACGGCATCAAGCTGTTTTGCTGCAAAATCAGGGGTGGATTCCATGACTCCGAATACACCCGTTGTGTTTTGAGCAGTAAGGGCTGTTATTACACTCATGCCGTACATTTTATGGCTTGTTATTGTCTTGAGGTCAGCCTGTATTCCTGCGCCGCCGCTGCAGTCAGATCCGGCAATGGCAAGTATTTTTCTCATCAGTACCCTCCAATTGTCTGTTCAGACAGTTTAAATAGTTCTGAAGCAGCTTCCCTTACATCTTCCTGTCCAAAGATTGCTGATATTGCACAAATTCCATCAATGCCGCATCCGGAAAGATTAAGCACATTGCCCTTGTTAATTCCGCCTATTGCCACAACTGGAATGCTCACAGAAGAGGTTATTTCTTTCAATATATCAAGATTTATATTTTCTGCATCAAGTTTAGTTGAAGTTGAAAAAACAGAACCTGCACCTATGTAATCAGCTCCTTCAAGCTGGGCTGAAACTGCTGCATGGGCATTTTTTGCAGAAACGCCTATAATTTTATGTCTACCAAGCATGTCTCTTGCTGATTTAACAGAACCGTCGCCCTGTCCTATGTGAACACCGTCGGCATCAACTCTTAGGGCAACTTCAACATTGTCGTTTATTACAAAAGGAACATTGTACTTGTCAGTTACAGATTTTACTTCTCTTGCCAGCTGAACAAATTCATCATAACTCACATTTTTTTCCCTGAGCTGTACAAATGTTGCTCCGCCAAGTATGGCTTGTTCCACAACTTCAGAAAGTTTTTTGTCTCCAAGCCATGTGCGTCCAGTTATTGCATAAAGAACCATTGAATTTCTATCTAATTTCAATTTTGGCCCTCCCTTCGAGCACATTGTCATCCATGATTCCCATGTAATCAATTAGATGCATTTTAAATGAAGATGTTCCGCTGCCAGATTTCATGATTTTTTCATAAGCTACCTCACCGCATATGCCCATGGCACACACAGCAGCAGCACAGGAATCCAGAATATTATCACCTGATGCAGCAAATGCGCCTGTTATGGAAGAAAGCATACATCCTGTTCCTGAAATTTTACTCATCATGGGATGACCGTTTTTAATGATGTATGATTTTTCTCTGTTTGAAACTATGTCAATTGCTCCTGTTATGGATATGACTGCTCCTGTTGCAATGGAAAGCTTTTTGGCAAATTCAGCAGTATCAGAAATTTTTTCTTGGGTAATGCTGTCAGAATTGTCAGCATCGACGCCCCTTGTTGCGCTGCTTAAACTCCCAATAGTTTTTATTTCTGAGATATTTCCCCTGATTGCTGCAAATTTAATTTCTTTGAGCAGCCTGAACGTAGTTTCTGTTCTTAGATTTGAGGCTCCGGCACCAACAGGATCAAGTACAACAGGGATGTTCATTTCATTTGCCTTTTTTCCTGCAAGTATCATTGACTGTACAGTGCGGGAGTTCAAGGTTCCTATGTTTATGACAAGTGCGCTGCTCATGGATGTTATTTCTTCAACCTCTTGCTCATCATCTGCCATTATGGGTGAAGCACCAAGGGACAAGAGAACATTGGCACAGTCATTAACCGTAACGTAGTTTGTTATGTTGTGAACCAGAGGACATGTTTCTTTTATTTTTTTTAGAGCGTTAGAAAACAAGATGATGCCTCCTTTTATAATATTAGTTTGAAAATTCAACTTTCTCGCCGTTTAATATTTTGTTTGTTGTCCTCATGGCGCACATTTTCCCGCACATTGAACAGCTGTGTCTGTCAGCAGGAGGTGTACTTTCAAAATATTCCCTTGCCTTTTTTTTGTCTATGGCGTAAGAAAACATCTCCTCCCAGTCGATTCTTCTTCTCGCATCGCTCATTTTGTTGTCTATGTCTCTGGCATTAGGAATTCCTTTTGCTATATCTGCAGCATGGGCAGCAATTTTTGAGGCTATTATTCCTTCTTTTACATCATTAACATCGGGAAGCCTCAAGTGTTCTGCAGGAGTGACATAGCACAGAAAGTCTGCTCCGTTTGCAGCAGCAACAGCTCCGCCGATGGCTGATGTTATGTGATCATAACCGGGAGCAATGTCTGTAACAATTGGCCCAAGAACGTAAAATGGAGCACCGTGACAAAGTCTTTTCTGAAGCTGCATGTTTGCTGCAATTTCATTTAATGCCATGTGTCCAGGCCCCTCAACCAGTACCTGCACATTTTTGTCCCAAGCTCTTTTTGTAAGGTGTCCAATTTCAATGAGTTCTGAAATTTGTCCTGCATCCGTTGAATCGTTAATGCTTCCCGGCCTCAGTGCATCCCCAAGGCTTATGGTTACATCATATTTGTACAATATGTCCAGCAGCTCATCGTAGTGTTCGTAGAATGGATTTTCATTTCCCGTCATTTCCATCCAAGCGAAAATCAGTGAACCTCCTCTTGAAACAATGTTTGTAAGTCGTTTTGAGCGCTTGAAGCTTTCAATTGACCTCTTGTTTAATCCTGCATGAATAGTCATGAAATCAACACCTTCAACAGCATGAGCTTCAATAACTCTCAGAAAGTCTTCTGCCTTTATTTCCAGAAGGTCTTTTTCCAGATATCCGATGGCATCATACATGGGTACAGTTCCAATCATCGCAGGAGAATAATCTATGAGCTGCCTTCTGAATGTGTTTGTCTTGCCGTAGTTACTCAGGTCCATTATTGCTTCTGCACCGAAGTCAATGGACATTTTAACCTTTTCAAATTCTTTTTCATAATTCGCGCAGTCACCTGAAACACCAAGATTTACATTTACTTTTGTTTTAAGACCTTCGCCTATACCCTCGGGACTCAGGGATTTGTGATTTATGTTAGCAGGTATAGCAACCCTTCCAATGGCTACAAGTTCTCTTATTTTCTCGGCGCTCATATTTTCCTTTTCTGCAACTACTTCCATTTCAGAAGTTATGATTCCATTTTTTGCTGCTTCCATTTGTGTGCTGTAATTTTTCATTTAATACCTCCAATTATTTGTAATCCGGTTTTTTTCAAAGCTGTTATAAAAACTAAAGAAATCCCTGCACCTGCAACAGAACTTATTCCAAAGGGAACAATAAAACCAAATAATGCAGCCTCACGCCCCATTACAAGAGATGCTACAGGATAAGCCAGCAATGCTCCTATTATTCCTGTTCCCACTATTTCACCGAAAAAAGCAAGGGATGTTTTTTCAGTATGCTTGTAAAGCGTGCCGCATAAGAATGCTCCGCACATGCTTCCGGGGAAAGCCAGAAGACTTCCTGTACCCATCATTACACGGAGCAGAGATGTTACAAAAGCCATGCTGATGCCGTAAAAAGGTCCAAGAGTAACACCTGCAAGAACGTTGATGAAATGCTGCACTGGAAAAACTTTTGCTGCTCCAATGGGAATTGAAAATGTTGAACACACCACACCCACGGCAATTAAAATTCCTGCCTGGGCTAATTTCTTAGAATTTGACATAAAAACCTCCAAATTTCATTTTAAATATTTTGGTCTGAATCAGAGTATTACCTGCTGCATCTGACAAAAATGTAAAATAAAAAGCGCACCTGCTTGTGAAGTGCGCTATATGCTAATACAATAGTATCATTGCAATGTTCCCTACGTTGGCATTATCCAAATCAGGTACGGTCGAAACCAATGTTTCCTCTCAGCCTTCAAAAGCTCCCGAAATATTTAATTGTATTAATCTTAGCACTTAAGTATAAACTAGTCAATGATTTATGTAATTAAAATTAATTTGGAAAAATTCAAAAAAATGCTTGTATTAAATTTTCTCCAATGCTATAATATATTCGCTATCCTTGCTCCTGGGAGTACAGGGGCCAAAGTCCAAAGGGAGGTGACTCAAATGATGAGAAAATATGAAGGCGCATTCATTCTACTTGCTAATTTAGAAGAAGATGTAAGAAACGCTGAAATCGAAAAAGTAAAAAACATAATAACTGAAAGACAAGGAACAATCGAAAAGGTTAATGAGTGGGGTCAGAGAAGACTTGCTTATGAAATCGACAAAAAAAGAGAAGGTTATTATGTATTCGTTGACTTTACATCAGAAGCAGATGCTGTTAATGAAATAGACAGAATTTGTAAAATCAGCGATAACTTTGTTAGACACATGATAACAGTAGAAGAATAGAAACTATATAAAAGAGGATAAAATATGAATAGTGTTGTATTAATTGGAAGACTAGCCAGAGATCCGGAACTGAGATTCATACCTTCAACAGGTATGGCTGTAGCAAAATTCACTTTAGCTGTAGACAGAGAAATGTCAAGAGATAAGAAACAAGAAGCGACATCTCAAGGAAAACAGACCGCGGATTTTATAGGTATAACTGTATTCGGAAAACAAGCTGAAAATTGTGCAAACTACCTTGCAAAAGGAAGCCAATGTGCAGTTCACGGCAGAATTTCAACAGGCAGTTACACTACACAGTCAGGCGAAAAAAGATATACAACCGATATCGTAGCAGATAGAATAGAATTTGTTGGCGCAGGAAAAGGCCAATCATCATCACCGCAACAGGGAAGACCGGTTCAGCCAGATAGCAGCTTTTTCGATGGATTCCCAGATGAAGACAATGACATTTTCCAACCAGTAGATGATGAAGATATCCCATTTTAATGAATAGAATATTACGGAAGGAGGAAATATAAATGAGTTCAAGACAAGGCGGAAACAACTCTAGAGAAGATAGAGGCGACAGAAATGACAGAATGGGCAACAAAAGAAGACCACGCAAGAAAGTGTGCCAGTTCTGCCAGGAAAAAGCTACACATATAGATTATAAAGACCTTGGAAAGTTAAAGAAATATACAACTGAAAGAGGTAAAATATTACCAAGAAGAATCACAGGTGCTTGTGCTAAACACCAGAGAATGGTAACAAGAGCAATTAAAAGAGCAAGAACTATTGCTTTAATGCCATACGTAGCAGACTAATAAACAATAATAATAAAGATTTGTGCTCGCACAAGTCTTTTTTGTTGCTGGTTTTTGTAATGAGTGGTTACAGACTGATAATATCGGCATTTGCAATGAACTTAAAATCCCATTTTGTAGGGGCGGACTACTGTCCTCCCGGATTGTTGCTGTACATCTCATAATTCATATAATAAATAAAAAAAGCTAACGGTAATCCGTTAGCTTCAATCATTTTTAATTCTTAACTCTTAATTCTTAATTGTTTAGTGGCATCCGCCGCCGCATCCGCTGCAGCCTGACTGAGGCTGAACGACCGGTTTAAGACCTACACCGTATCCGTTGTTTTCTTCGCTTGAAACAATTATGAATCCTCCAAATTGTTCAATCAGTGATTTTTCTGCAATGAAAGTGACTTCTTTGATTGTTTCAACATCATCCCCATCAGTAGCTTCGCTCACTGATATTCCAAATACAGGGCCGCTGCATGCATAGTTGTCAATTCCTATTCTTATGTTGTATGAATCAACATTTGCCTCATCAAGCAATGCCTTGAATTCATCGTATGCTGTATCATTTATAAATATCATGGTATAATCCTTTCTGGTTAATCATTTTTGTTACACATCATGATATCATATTAAAATTGTGTTGTACATAATAAATTATATTAAATAATCATGCGATTTTAATTCTCGTACACATATGCAAAACAAACTGACCTGATATACATAAAATTCTTAACTCTTAACTCTTAATTCTTAATTTCTTTACTTCATACTTACAATTTCAACTCCTGTGTAGTAATGTTTTAAGATTTCCTTGTAATTATAACCTTCTTCGGCCATCCCATCAGCACCCCACTGGCTCATTCCTACACCGTGTCCGTAACCTGTTGTTACAATTTCTATTTCATTTCCTGTCTGAATGAAACTGAAGTTTGTAGAATTAAGACCAAAAATTGAACGCATTTCACGTCCTGTGATTTCAGCACCATTAACCAACAATGTCTTTATTTTTCCGCCTTCACTGACCTCTCCAAGCACTATCATATCATCAAGGTTGTCTTTTGTGAGCCCTAAGTCTCCATAAACGGATTCAATTTTGTTTATAAAGTCGCTGACTGTCACCTTGACAGAAGCATGAAGTTTTGGAGCTTCGCTTTCATAAGGACTTTCAACACTTCTTAAGTATGGAACAGAAGCAGAAAAAACATCCTCTGAATTTTCAGTTCTTCCTCCGCTGGCAGAATGAAACAAAGGCTCAATAATTTTGCCTTCGTAAGTTAAAATCTGTCCTCTTGTTGAATTTACAGATTCTTCAATTTTCCCCCAAGATGTATCATACCAGCCGTCATCGTGGGATGCAATGAGATCCTCCTTTGATGTCCACACCTGGCAGTGGGTTCCCGAGCATATGGGAGCATCCGTGTGTTCAGGCTGTCCTTCAGGATATTTCTTCATTCTGTACAATAGATATGTTCTTGCTGTAATTACCTGTGCCTTCAGCGCTTCAATGTTGAATTCGGCAGGCATTTCTGAAGCCACAACTCCCTTGAGGTAATCCTCAAAATCAATAACCATAACATCATTTGTTTTTACGTTGTACACTTTAATGAGCTCAGGTTCTTCAATGCTGTAAGTTTCAAGTATCTCTTCATCATCACCATTTTGTGATCCTTTTGTTTCATTGCCTTCATTGCTGCTTTTGGTATCTACTGTTGCAGCCGCATCTTTAATATCAAATTTATTCTCCAACACAGCCAGAGAAATGTTTGGAACTGTCAGAAGCATTGTAAATATAACAGCAGCATAAATAATTCGGTTTAACATAATATCTACCCCTTTATCATAAGTTTCATAACATTTTATGAGCGTAAAAAAAAATTAGAACAATTTTGTATTAAATAAAAAAAATGGGACACACTATGTGAAGATAATAAAGAAGATAAAACAGGAGGTTTACATGAAGAACAACAGATTAAAAAACGCTCAGGCGAAAATGAAAAATTTCTTTATTAGACTCAAGAACAGGGATACAAGTTTCTTTATAATTGCACTTTGTATTGTACTTTTATCAACTGCAATAATTTGGAGATATACATCAAATCCAAATTCAGATAAAGGAAATGATTTGGCAGAAAATGAAACAGAAGACGAAAACATAGGTGCCAATGTAGACCCATATGAGGATTATATTGAAGGTGTGATTGAAGATTATGAAAATGCCGGCAATGATAAAGATGATGAGCAGGAAGCAAAAAGCCTTGACTTAAAAACAATGAAATTGCCATTGGCAGGTGAAATAATCAGGGAATTTACTTTGAATGACCTTGTATATTATGAAGCAATTGGAGAATGGAGAGTACATAACGGCGTTGATATCAAGCCAAAGGACACATTGATGATTGAATCTGCATTTGCAGGAACTGTTGAAGCTGTAAATAACTCAGAGATTACAGGCACAGAGGTTATTATTGACCATGGAAACAATGTTAAAACATTATACAACAACTTGGTTTCTTCAACCGTGGCTGTTGGTGATTCTGTTAAACAAGGACAAACAATAGGAAATGTAGGAAAAACCGTAAGCGTTGAATCAGCTGACGGAGCTCATCTGCATTTCGAATTGATTGTTGACGGTAAAAATGTTAACCCCATGGACTATATTACTGTTCAATAACAAAATAATGTTCTAACAAAGACATTAACGCATAAAAATGTAATAAGACGGTATAGCCAAAGGGGGTTAAACATGAAAGATTACATAGAACGGAGAGCCATGGAAATTGCGGAATTTATAATAAGTACTGAATCTACTGTAAGACAGACAGCAAAAAAATTCGGTGTCAGCAAAAGCACAGTCCATAAGGATGTTACAGAACGTCTTCCCAAATTGAACCCTCCAGCTGCAAGCGAAGTTAAAAGAGTTTTGCTAAAAAATAAGTCTGAACGCCACATTAGGGGAGGTAAAGCTACTCGCTTAAAATATAAAGAAGCACATGAGCACGAAGAAGTAAGCAATATGTAATTAACCAATTGAAGAAAGGCACTGACTGCAACATGTTGGTGTCTTTTGTATTTGTTGAATTTCTTTAATAAAAAAATGTAAAGTATAGAAATAATGTGTTTTCTAAAAAAAGTCCTAAAAATGTATATATCCTATTTAAGTTCTGTTCCTCCCCATTCAATAACCGCAAATCCGTTCCTTTCAAATGTGTCTAATACAGGCTCCTGCACTTCTGTAAACTCGTCTAATGCTTTATATACCATAAAAACTCTTAAAATACTATCTGGTTGTGGACTTATATTCAGTTTAGCACTGTTTTCATAAATATCTGTCTGGAATGTGATTAAATTATATTTGTTATTTTGCATATGTGGAAGCCAATAAACAATAAATTCATTCAGTTCTTTAGGAGTCAATCCCACATACTCTAATTTTTCCTGTAAAAATTGTATAGTATCTGCTCCTTTTACTACAAAACCTTTTGACATATCCCAGGAGCTTTCACCTATACCTTCCCAATATAAGTATGAATACTCTCTGCCATCATCCTTATTAATCAATGTTCCGTCAGGTCTGGCGATTACTTCCCAACCATTTTCATATGTTGGATATGTACATGTTAAGGCACCATCCAGCTCTATGTTAATAGAAACTTCTGTTTCTTTCTCAGGGTAAAGATATATAACAGGTTTTGCAAAGCCGCCTAAAAATTCAAAATAATAGTCATAGGTTTTCGGGCTGTATTCGCCTAAATAATATGCATCAACCAAGTAAGCCAATTCATGATGTATCATCCTTGTGCTCAGCTCTTTTTGAGATACGACATCATATTCGGCTAAATTTGCAATCCAGTCAGAATACAGGTTAAAGGTGCTGTCTATCATATCTTCACAATAATCCTGCTTTAAATATCCAAAGAAAGCCCATCTGCCATATGCATATGTTATACCGTTCCATGTGTAAAGTGGTATAGTATCTCCTCTTTCTTCAAGATATTCAGTACTTTCTTCAAACTCCATCTTTTCACCGAAATAATAATAATCAGTAATTGTTTTCTCTGCGTCATCAGGATCCTTAATAATTTCTGCTCTAAAAGCCTCCGTAAATATCAAATTATCTTCTTTTAAGGTAAATAAATAATCTGTATCCTCGATTTTATTATTTTGCCTGTTTTTATATGACATATTAAACCATACTTTTGAGCCATCATCTAATGTTTTTACAGCAATTACATTGCTTAAATTTCCAACAATTCTATGATAATTATATATGGTATCAATATATTTTAATTCATTATCATTAATTCTATATATTTCTACATCAACAGCATTTTGAGAAACGCCGCTAAAATCAGTATAGCTGGTTTGTCTGGAAACTAACAACTCCGGAAATGTGTCAAAATCTAAATCCAATAATACAACTCCAACAGTTTTTTCATTTATTATAGTATCTATATTAGATATTAATAAATCATATATTATTTTCATATTTGGATCTTTGTTTTCTGCACTAAAATCTAAATCTGTAGAATTTGTTAAAATTTTGGTGGTGTCTCCACTTACAGGAGTACATTTTGTTAATATTCCCTTATTTAAATACTCCGTTTTGTTTGGGCTTATTTTATAATTTACCAATAAACAATCAGCCTCTATTGTTGCATATATATAATCAGTATCTACATCATTGAAACTATCAATATTTTCTTTTGTATTTTGTCCCGTCATATCTATATCAATTTCACAATTAAATTCCAGCGTATCAGCTTTTATATTCAAACCATTAATATTGAACTTACACAAATCATCTTTGTCATGATAAACAGGTATTCCATACATATAAGCAGGATCAATTATTATATTAAAGGTTTTACCGTCATCATTTCTTTTTATAAATGCATTGAAGGTAACTTGCCACATATCATAACCAAAGTTAAAGCTCTCAACTTTAATTATTTCTGAGGCTTCATTGTAACCGTTGAAAGTAGCATATGGTGAAAGTTGTCTGATAGTAAGGGGAGTTTCAAAAGATTGAAAATTATTGTAATATTCTTTTTCTATACTTAATTGGATATTCTCAGTGTTGTATTTATCGTCGTATCCTTCGCAATATAGTATTTTTGTAGAGTTTCTTACAAAATCGTTATACTCATTAAAATATGCAGAATTGGATGAAATATATGTGTCACCTAAATTAAAACTAATCTGATGACCATTTATAATTTTGTTAATATTAATTAAGCTTAGCTGTTCAGGCGTTGCTTCTTCTAGTGGTATAAGATTATTTTCAGAAATATCTGTGCTTTGTTCATTCATATCTTTATTCTTATCTTCATTACTATCTTCAGTCATATCTTCATCATCTTCATTGCTATCTTCATTACTTTTTTCATCAGAATCTACGCTTACATCAGCTGGGGTGTTTGTATTAATACTTTTACATCCAGTAAAATTAATTACTATTAACAAAAAAATACACATAGCATAAATATATTTCTTCATTATAAATACCACCTTTTTTGATATTAGAAATGCTTTTTACATTATACTCTTACCTTATTTTACACATCTTCCAAAATATATGCAAGTCTTTAAAAATTCCCTTTGTTTTACCTTAGTACCCGAAGTATTTGCAGTAAACTTAAGTGGTGTAATAACGCCATATTAGTTACACAAATACAACAAATTAATACCGTATTACTAATTTAAAGCATTACTAAGGAGATAACGTATTGAAAATACTTTATAATATAACAGTGGATAAAGAATAAAAATCACAATATAAGTATAAATTTAAAAACGACTTCGGGCAAATTGTGGGCAAATTTTTATAATAAGCAGTATCAAACGGTATTAATAAAAATGTCTAAGATACCTTTGAGAGTATTGAAATTTAAACATAGTATTAATACCGTTCTACCCCTTAAGATTCGGGGAGGTAAAGCTACTCGCTTAAAATATAAAGAAGCACATGAGCACGAAGAAGTAAGCAATATGTAATTAACCAATTGAAGAAAGGCACTGACTGCAACAGGTTGGTGTCTTTTTAGTTTGCAATAGTTTTGAGCTAGTATTAGGAAATTATGATTTTTACTAATACTTAAAGTGCTATAATCTTGTGTTTTAATGTTTAATATAGTAATGAAATTAAGCAAGATAAGAGGGTACAACAAACATGTATAACTGCACTATCTACAATTTTTAAGTTGTACCCTTTAATAAAGAATGTTATGGTATTATAATTCCTTTATATATGTCCTAACAAAATTTTAATTCCCATTGCAATAAGGATAATTCCACCTGCTAATTCAGCTTTAGATAGATGTCGTTATACCTGATAACTTTTTAAATTATATAATCAAATTAATATTTTGCTAAAAGTTCATCAACTAATACTTTATTGCTTTCAACACACCCGCCGCATCCAGTACCGGCTTTTGTAACTTTTTGAACTTCTTCAAATGATCTTGCTCCTTTTTTAATCGCTTGAATCATATCTTGAACTTTTACATTGTAACACCCGCATACTACTTGATTTTCATCTATTTTTTTCTTAAGTATTAAATTATTAACTAGTTTTTCATTACTACCTTTACACTTACCGCAACCTGTACTAACTTTAGTTATTTGCTGAACTTCTTCAAATGTTGTGGCGCCACTATTTACTGCATTTATTAAATCTTTTTCAGTAAGATTAGAACATCCACATATAATATTTCTATTTTCTATTCTATCATTATTTTTTTCCGTTAGTTTCGAAATTTTTGCTTTATTAGATTTAAGCGTATACTTGCCAACTAAATCTTTTAAAATCTGCGCTTGTCCTGATAATTCTTCACTTGCTGCAGCACTTTCTTCAGCAGTAGCTGAATTGTTTTGAACAACTGCAGATACTTGCTCAATTCCCATAGTTACTTCACCTATTGAAGTAGCTTGGGCTTCAGATGCTCTTGAAATTTCCTCAACAACATTTGTAAGATATTCCCCTCCTTCTACCACTATTGATAAGGAATTTGCTGTTTCATCAGCTAATTTTTTTCCATTTTTTACTGCCTGTATAGATTGCTCGATCAAAGAAGTAGTATCCATAGCTGCAGTTGCACTCTTAGATGCTAAATTCCTAACTTCGTCAGCAACAACTGCAAAGCCTTTTCCGGCAGAACCGGCCCTGGCTGCTTCAACAGCTGCATTTAAAGCTAATATATTTGTTTGGAAAGCTATATCCTCTATTGCTTTTATTATTTTACCAATTTGATTTGATGAATTATTAATTTCATCCATGGCTTTTATCATGTCTTGCATTTGGACATTACTTTTTGCTATTTCGTTTCTTAAGTTTATAGCCCTTGTTCTTGCATTTTCAGAATTTTGAGCATTACTTTTTACATTATCGGATATCTCATTTAATGTTGCTGATAATTCTTCTACAGAACTTGCTTGTTCCGTTGCTCCTTGAGACAATGCTTGTGCACCACTGGAAACTTGATCAGCTCCGCTTGCAACTTGTTCAGATGCTTGATTAATCTGTGTCATATCTTCATTTAAATAATTTAATATGCTTTCAGTAGAAATTTTTAATTTTGCAAAATCACCTTCATAGTTCATTTCAATTGTAGATGTTAAATTCCCTTTTTCAATTTCCCCAAGATGATAAGAAACATTTCCAATAACTTGATTCATTTCTTCAATAGTAGTTTTCAAACTATTTAATAAAATTCCTGTTTCATCATTGGATGTAGCTTTAGGTACAACGGAAGTTAAATCTCCATGGGACAATAAAACTAAGCGGTCTGCACAAGATTTAATTGGGTCCGAAATCTTTTTAGCAGTTTTCCGAGCTATAATAATTCCAAGAAGAATAAAAATTACAACTGCTATACAAATGGCTATAATAGAAGTATAAACACCACCTAAAAATTCACTTCGCTCAACATTAATTGTTATACTCCAACCATTAGTACCTTCAATAGGAGCAAATGCAGCCAACATTTTAACACCATCGTATGGGTAACTACCAAAACCTGTTTCGCCATTAATCATTCTTTTTTCTACTGCTGCAAGTTCTTTTAAACTTTCATCTGTTTTAACAAGTTCCTGAGTATTCTCTACTCCAACAATAGATTCATCTTTATATGCTATAGTAAGTCCATCCTTATTTAACATATAAGCATCACCAGTATCTCCTACATTAATTGACCTCACAATATTATTTAAAAATTGTTCATCTGGTACAAAATATACAACTCCTACAACTGTTGAATTCGGTATTCCATCTTTCCATAGAGGTGCAGAAATTATAATTGAAAGTTTTCCAGTGATTTTGCTTATAAGCGGATCACTGGCATAGGATTGACCATTAATTGAAGATTTAAAATAATCTCTGTCCGAATAATCCTTACCATCAAAAATACTTATGCCGTTTAAATCGAGAATATTTCCCCTTTGAAATCCATATTGTTTTACGTTGGCATCAATGATTTTTTGCTTTTCACTTACTGAGACATTTGAATCTGACAAATCCTTTATGCCTCCAGCTCCCATGGCTACATTTTTATACGATTCTATTTCTTTAATAACCCTTTCAGCAGCAATTACTGCTGTTTCAGTCATAGTCTGCTCAAGTGCATCATAGGTTGTTTTGTAATTAAGATAACTGCTGATGGCACCTAATGTAATACTTAAAACTATAACAACTGATAAAATAATAAAAGTTATTTTTGTCTTAATACTGTTCATTTTAATTTTAGTTATTTGAATTTTTTTCACGACTTATCCCTTTCGCTTTTATTGATTAAAAGATTTAATTGAACATGGTTTTTGATTTTTGTATACATCAATTAACTTCAGTACTCATAAATATCGACAGTTTTTTAAATAAGTTTACTAATTATTTAAAAATATTAAAAACAGGATATGCAAATTTGGTGGGATGTTTATATTGATAAAATATTCTCTATGATTACTATTGTTCCAATAGAATATGGCATAAGTTCTACTCAAAGAATTGCAGCACCATGCAATAATCGGGAGGACGCAATCAAAATTAACAGGATGCTTATGAGCGGCATAATAGACTGAAAAAATTGAAAAAACAGTTTCTAATTTGCAAAGTTACGTAATGCAAGCCTGACTACTACCTAAAAAAATCAAAAAATAATGAACAAATTACAGAAAAGTACAGTCTAACATAATATGGAATAATAGTATAAATCTATAAGATATAAAATTTATAGTTCACAATAATTGAGGTTCACATTAGTAATATTATACGTCATAATTGTATGATAATGTGACCAATGAATTGTTAAAAAAACGACAAATATGAATTTATTGAGGTGAATAGACATGGATAAAGATTGGTTATTTATAACCGAAGAATATATTTGTGACCTGAGAACTGTTGGTGTTTTAATTCGGGACAATAAAATTCTTGTTCAACGGGACCGTAACGGAAACGAATTTGCTTTGCCAGGTGGTCATGTGAAGATTGGCGAAACATTAGAGAATGGACTTATCCGTGAATACAAAGAAGAAACTGGCGCAGATATATTGTGTAAACGCTTATTATGGAGTGAGGAATGTTTTTGGGAATGGAACGGAAAGCAAGCTCACAACATTGCTTTTTATTATCTAATCGAATTGTGTAAGGGCTCAGCAATCCCTGATAATGATGAATTTGTATCACACAAAGATAATTGCAATGTGGTTATTGGTTGGATATCTACAGATGAAATTCAGAATGTCATTATCTATCCTGAATTCCTAAAAAAAGAAATTTACAATTTGAATGGATATCCCAAACACTTTGTTTCTAAAGGCTAAACTCTGCGTCTAATTCCAATTTGTAAGAGTAACTAATGTGCATAAATCGAATTATACGTAATAGTAGAATTATTATTGACATATGATAAATTTATTTAACTATGTTTAATTTAATGTTGAAAATTGATATATGTAGATTCAGTTTAAAGATGAAAAGATAGCTACACTTTAGGAATAGGTTAAAAAGTCACTTCTGATCATGTCTAAAACGATAATGGAGGTAAGTTAATGTGGAAAATAAAGGAATAAGGACTATATGGTACGCATTGCTGTAGCATTTCTTCTGACAGGTGTCTTTACAGATAAAACCTACATTTTTTCGCCATTAGGATTTTGTTCAATTATTGTTGGTAATGTGCGCAGTAGAAAACTATAGTAAACAGAGATAAGTTTTACTGTCCTTAGTAGATGACAACGTGTCAAACATAAAATAAGCATTTGATAGTTATATCTTATGTAATTGGTAATATAAGATATTATTATTTATTGTATTGTTTCATTATTACAGGAAGGTGGATAGGATAATGCCTCAAGAATTTGGATGGGCGGGAATAATAATTACAATTTTGATAATTGTAGCAGTGATTTATCTTTTTAAGTACATTATAAAACAAATCAAGCATAAACCGTATGACATCAAAACAGTCCCTCTGACTGGTGACAAATCAACTGAGGTATTTGCGGATAAAGGAATGAAGGCAATAGTGGGACTGCTTATTTTTAGCATAGTGCTTAATTTTTTCATATATACAAAACTTCAGAAAACGGAGAATGAAGTAAAAAACTTGCATAATAATATGTCAGCAAGTTATGAAAATTTAAATAATTCTATTTCTCAAATAGACAGATATGTAAGTAGCCGATTAGATGAGTTTATTAAAGATAATAGCTGGGTTATAAATGAAGAATTCATAATAGATTACGAAAAAACAACAAACAAAGAAGTTCATTTAGATTTTCAGTTCTCATTTAATGAAATAGAAGAGAGTGCAAAGGTGTACTTGGTATATAGTGATGAAATCGGTTAATATGAGAAGAAAGAAGCAATTAAACAAGATAGCGGTATGTATAAAACATCATTGATACTTTTTCCGGATAAAGAATATAAATATAAAATTATGTCTGAAGGAAGTGTTATAAAAGCTACAGAAGAAAAAGAAATTCCAGAAGATTATTATAAACCTGGCAGAATTGAAATATCTGATATGAGTTATGAAGAAAGTAACGGCTATTTACAAAATTTTGCAATTGGTGTTACACAGCAAGGGAATCTAATTTCAGGGTTATATAAACCTGAAAAATTGCAGCTTGTAATTAATTATAAAAATAATGAAAAGGAAATTTCAGAATTTCAATTAGAAAGTGAAAGCCTATTTACAAATATATGGTCAGCAAACATTGACAGCTTTAAGGATAAAACAGAATCTATTGTCCTGGAAATTAAGTATGAAAATGGACATATCGAAGGCAATGAAATTTGGCCGGAAGATAAATTTAGCGAAAAACTAAAACAAAAGTGACAAGGGGACGGGGTTATTGACACTAATACCACAGCCCTGTTCATATGGAAGGTGTCACTTGGAAGGTGTCACTATGACACGAGATTAAACAAGGGGGAATCTGAATGAACAAAAATATAAAATTACTTTATTGCATTTTAGGAAGTGTTTTACTTGCTGCATTAAATAACCCTATATTTGAACATTCCAGTCTTGGTATTTTCGAAGGCCTCCATGGAATTAATTGGGCAGTAGTATATCAAGTATACTTTTTGCTGATTAATGTACTGTCATTTTTAGGATTTATATTACTAATATTTTTTTCAATTAAATTAATTTTAAATAATATTAAATAATATTAAATAAAATTTGCAACATATATAAGGAGGTAAATATGAATCTTACAGCTACAGGTGCTGGATTTATGGGTTTAGGAATAATGCTTATAGACTTATTCTTAAAAATAATAGCTATATATACCATGTTTATAGTTACAAAGGCACTCAAAATTTATATAAAGAAAAATTCATAGGCTATAATTGAGTGACTAGGGGACGGGTTTATTGACAACAATCACAGCAACCCCATCCCTATGACAGGCAAATTAATAGGGGGAATATATGAACGAAAAAATATTTACAATCATAGCAGCTATATCAGTTTATAGTATAGTAACTATAGTAGCTGATTTTAAGATTAGGCTCTGTTAGATAAAACAAGTGATATATACCTTTAAAAATGGCTTACCCGTTTAAGTAAGCCATTTTTAATATTTTTTAATTCATAATATTTGAATAATGCGTCAAAAATATAAATGAACAATTTTTATATAGAAATACTTTGTAGAAATGCCATAAACTTTATAATTCCTATCAATAATAACACACTTGTAAGAATCTTATTTGGATTTTCTTTTAACAGCCCCAATTGCAAGAAATAAACACATTAGAGATTCTGAAATATACATCCAATTCCATTTAAAAGTTAGAATGTCTAATAAATTTACTAATCCATAAAATATATTGAATATAGCACAAATCACAATAAGAACTTTAATCGTTTTCTATATCATTACTCCTTGACTAATTCGATTAATCATAACTTACATAATATTACTGATGCGACGTAATATATGAAAATTGTGTATTAAGTTCAAAGTAAACCATTTTTAAACTTTTGCCTTTAAAAAATTATTTTCTATTAGCCAAATTATTGAACTTTCCATATCATTTATATTTGTTTCTATTCCCCAAATTGAATTTGGAGCATATTCCTCTAAAGCGTTGCAAATTTCCAAAAAATCAATTGTACCTTTTTCAAACGCTAAATGCTCATCTTGTTGTCCATAATTGTTGTGTAAATGAACAAATCCTATTTGTTTATTAAGTTTTTTAATCCAATCTAAAACTGATGTTTTTGAATTACAATGAGCATGACCTATATCAAGACATATATTCAAGCGACTATCATTTACTGTTGATGCTACTTGAGAAATCAGGTCCGGAGTATGTTCAAGCAGATTTTCTATATAAAAAACTGTTTCAGCATCTTTATCTCTTAAAAAGTCATCCCAGAATATTTTACTTCTTTTAACCCAATTAGGGGGATAACTTGTTCCAGGTACATAACCATGGTGAAGAACTATGTTTTTACAACCCAATTTATGAGATATTTCATATGAATATTCAAATCTGTTTTTTGTAGCCTCTCTTATAAGACTATCTTTACTTCCAAAGCACAAATCGGTAAAACAACCATGGATTGAAGAGACTTTTATAATTTTGTACCTTTCTAATTGTTTATCTATTTCATTTGGATAAGTATTAAGATATTCAGGATCATTAAATGCATCAATATCTACATTTAGATTAAATTTTTCACATAAATCAGCAACTCTTAAATATTCGCCGTTGTCACATAATACTATCTCTTTCATTACAATTACCTCCTGTGAGAAAATGATTGTGATTGCTTTTCATAAAAACATTGTTATGATTTTCAATCTTAATTTCTGTAATATCGCTAATGTCGCCTTCGTTCATGCGACCACCTCCTCATAAGAAATATGTATCTATTTCGCAATATAACAAGTCTTATAATACTTTGAAAATTGTTCATATTATATTCCGAATACTTTTTTAGATTGATAAGTTAACGCTCATTTCTATTATCTTCATTTGCTTTTATGAGATTAATTTCATTAATTACATCTTCCTTAAATTCATATAGGGCTTCTTTTACATCCATTTTAACAGCACCTGCAATTATAAGAAATAAGATGAATCTACCTATTGCATATATAATAAACCCTTCAAAACCTTCCATTATAACAATACCCGCTTTACTTCGTAATATATTGCAAATGCGTAATCGTTTGCAATATATTATACCATACTTCTTCTATAAATTATACAAATATTGGTTTCCTACCTTTAAAATTATTAATTTTGGTATCAACAAAATTAATAGTGCTGTGAATTAATAAGTTCTTATTTTTGATTATCTCCTTATCTTCACTAAAGTTCTGAAGCCACTTAAACCAATATAGGTAGTTAACAAGGAACTTTGTCGATACACCGTGGAATCGAAGCATCCATTCCTTAAATTTGCTATGGAGGCTGTTTATATGATTAATGTGATATATTCCATTCTTATAGTGACCTCTCATTATTCTCTTATGATCTAATTTAAGATTTGTTGCAAATTGAATATAACTTTTGTGACTATCAGTACAAATAATTGAATTATCACTAATACGACCTTTATAGAGTCTCTCAAGATCGCTATGTCTTACTCTTCCTTTACACACCATTTCAATGATTAAGTCATTGTTTCGGTCTATTGCTGTTGCCACACAAACCTGTTCATTGCTAATTCCACGTTTTTTTACTTGTTTTCCACGCTTACGTGGAGGCCTTGGCATTACAAAACCACTTTTCATGTGGTTTCCCTTAAAAGATTCGGCTACAAAAGTTTCATCCATTTCAACAACTCCTTCTACATTTCCAATACCCATAAACATTCTGACTGCATCAAGAATTTTATGCCTCATATAAAATGAAGTTTTAACGCATATATTAACAATATCAGCACATTTCCTTATGGAATAACCAAGAACCATACATTTAGCGTATTCAATCCATGTTTCTAAAGACAGTTTAGTATATGATAATGCAGATTTTGTGAAGTCATTAAAGGTTTTGCCACAAGTTTTGCATTTGTAACGCTGCTTTCCGCACAATTTACCATTTTTAATAATATTATCTGAATTGCAATGAGGACATATTTCCCCCTTTGAAAATCTTGATTCTCTGCAATCTTTGGGTAGATTATTAGAAAGAGAATTAAGAGTCATTATTTCACCGATAAAGTTAAATAAGTCTTGTAATTCAACATCCGAAAGATTCCTTATGTCCGCTTTTATATTTCCTACATTTTTCATAAAAAAGTCACCTCACAAAATGTATATACCTAACTTTAATATAACACATTTAGGAGGTTTCTATACCCATATCACTTATTAAGTCTAACATAGCCTAAGATTAAAAGCTTTATACCGGAAATATATTATAATATATTTATTGTTGGAGTTTATTTTTTTATAATCGTAGATATTGGGGACGCCGATGGCCTTATCCCTCAAATATTTGATGCGTTTGTTTTTCTTTTAATTCCTGTTTCTATAGTCGGAACATATACAGTATTAAAAAAGAAAAGAATTTATTATTTTAAAGGCATAGACAAAAAATTCGTCAAGAAAAACAATGAAGCAATTTTACAGATTATTGAAGATTACAAAAATAACTTAAATATAGATAATGAATCATCAATATCTCTTGATAACACCAGAATAATATTTCATAAATTAAATCAATCTCAAATAGAAGGATGTTTACAACTGATCGGAAATTATATAAATGAGAACCGGGAAAAACTAACAGCAAAAGGCTACTTGATTTACTATGCTAAGACTGTTGGTATTCCTGCAATAATTACATTAGCAGCAATAGTTGTAGTTATTAAATTTATGAATTATCGCCCTCCTATTGAAGTCTCAGAAAAAATTAATATTAAAAATGAATATTTGGTTGGCAATACAGAATCCAATATTAATAATTACGGTATGGTGGCTGAAGCAGAAGATTTTATCTATTATGCAATGGAAGGCAAAATATACAGAACAGATATAAATCTTGAAAATGATATGGTTATTTTTGACGAACTTGAAAATTTAGGCAAGGATACCATTAATGTTGTTGAAGATTGGATATTTTTCAGGCAGGGTAAGGAAATAAACAGAATTAAGACAGATGGAACTAATAATGAAATACTTTTTATAGGTTACTCTTTGCAGATGCAGATTGTAGGAAATGGGATTTATTTCATAAGTATTGAAGATGACAGTAAAATATGCAGGATAGATGTAAATGGTCAGAATAAGCAGCTGTTGAGTGATAAAGACATTGAAGATATGGCTGTCTATAAGGGAAAGATATACTACAGCTATAACACAAAGGAAGAAGGATTTTTGGAAGTGATGAATACAGATGGAACTGACAGGCAATTTTTATCTAACATCAGAACAAGGAATATGATTGTTGATGAAGAATATATTTATTATTTGGACGATGTTGAAGAAATATTATATCGAATGAGTTTAAAAGATAAAACAATTGAACAACTGTCAAAAGAGCAAATACTCAAATTCATAAAAGATGATAATCATATATTCTACACATTAAAAAACGTGGATAATGAGGATTGGAAATTTAAGGGCTTGTATAAAATGAATGTTGATGGCAGCAATGTTACAGCTCTTGACAGCGAAATTTATTTAGATGAAGTGGGTATGGCTGTAACTAAAGACTATGTTTTTTATGTTTTTACAAATGGAAAAAATCATCCTGAATTAAAAATTATTAATAAGGATGGAGTTAAATAAAATACTCCTACAAAGACTAATAAAAAATTGTAAAGGAGTATTTTATTATGTCAGATTATAAAGGAAGAGTTGATATACGTGAGATAATGCCTCATCAGGATAAATACCCAACTGTTCATGGGACGTTTGAGTCGTTAAAGGTTGGAGAAAAAATGGAATTATTAAATGACCATGATTTTAAACCAATTTTTACATACAAATTTCCTGAAGACTTTCCCGGTCAATATGAGTGGAGTTATTTAGAACAAGGACCAGAGGTGTGGAGAGTAGAAGTTATAAAAATAAAGGAAGTATAGCTTATTTTATAACTTCATAGTGAAGTTCCACAAATTGGTTGAATCGATTGGTACTGGTTAATCTTAAAAGTGTTTGAAAATCATTTTGCCTAAATAAGGGAATGCCACTGCCCAATAAAACCGGAGCAAAAGTAACTATAATTTCATCTATCAATTTTTCTTTGATAAAATAAGAAATTAACTCACTGCCGCCCATAATCCAAATGTTTTTTCCGCTTTTGCATTTTAGTTCCCTGGTGAAAGAAGCTACATCTTTATTTACGAAAGATACATATTCAGTATCTTCTTTTGGTGTCCTTGAAAATATATAGCATTTCTTATCTTTATATGGAAAAACATCTTCATATGCCATAATCCAGTCATAAGTTGTTCTGCCCATTATGATTGTATCGATAGTATTATAAAATTCTGATATTCCGTTATCACCTTCACCCTCAACATTAAAGAGCCAATCCAGGTTATGATCTTTTGTTGCTATATACCCATCTAAAGTTGAAGCAATAAACAATACTAACTTACGTTGTTCCATTATCTCACTCCTTTTTATTTTTGTCTTATATACAGTATACCATAAATTGTTTGCAACTATTTGTCAACAATTTATAATTTGACTCGCAACATTAAAAATGCTAAAATACCTATGAAAATGAAAATTTTGGATTAAATTTAGTTTGGTTGCTAATTTAAATAATGAACTAATGCTGTACAGGAATAATCGCTTGGAAAACATTTGCATATACTTCATAAGAGTTGCTAGAAGGGGGAATAAAGAATAAACATTTTAAAGCTAAAAAAGTTTAATTTAATTGTTTTGTTTTTATTAATTATTATTGGTATTATAACGATATTTTTTTTATTCAACTTGAAGGGTGCTAAAGCTGAGGAAATTTTTCTTACGGCTGAAGAAAGAACATGGCTGGATGAGCATAAAAATGAGATTAAAATTGGATATACAATAGATTATCCGCCGGTGGAATTCTTAAGTAATGGACAATATGCTGGTATTTCAGCAGATTATTTTAAACTTCTGGAACAGAAGCTAGGTATTAAAATTCAGATGGTACAGTTTGATAATTTTGATGAACTCATAAAACAAGTTCAAAAAAGAGAATTGACCGGAATAACAGCTGCTACTAAAACACCTGAAAGAAGTAAGTACCTGGAGTTTACGGTACCCTACATAGACAACCCAAATGTTATAATTACTCGAAAAAACTTTTCCGAGAATTTGACATTTGAAAAGTTAACAAATGCAAGCATGGACATAGTAGTTATAGAAGGTTATGATATTATAGAATTTCTTAATGATAAGTACCCTAAGCTGGAATATAGAACTGTGAAATCTCCCAGCGATGGAATTAGAATGGTAGCCTTTGGCGAAGCTGATGCAATGATAATAGAAATAATGAGCGCAACCGAGACCATTGAAAGGGATAATATTTCAAATCTTATAGTAAATATAGAAACTCCTTATGAATCCAGCTTATCCATAGCAACTAGAAGTGATTGGCCCATATTAAGTCAGATTTTCAACAAAGGATTAGCTCAAATTACAGACCATGAGAAAAAGGTTATTGAACAAAAATGGATGTCCTTGCAAAAACAAAGTTTATTTGAGAACACATATTTTTGGATAGGTGTAGTGAGCTTTGTTTTGTTGTTAATAATTATTATAATTGTTATTTTAGTATGGAACTCAAGTCTGCAAGCTGCGGTAAAAGAAAAAACTCAGGCCATTGAAGAGTCTAAAAAAGAACTAATGTTTAAAACATATCATGATGAGCTCACAGGACTATATAACAGGGCGTATATGGCTGAAGTGCTAAAGCAGATAAAACAAGAAAATTCTTCACCATTTTCAATTATTGTTGCAGATTTAAATGCATTAAAAATTACAAATGATACATTTGGTCATGAAACCGGAGATCAGATGTTAATTAGGGTGTCTGAAATAATTAATGAAAACATCAACGAAAATCATGTTTCCTGCAGGATTGGAGGAGATGAAATAGTTGTGCTTATGCCATCAACGGATGAACGAGATGCTAATGATATTGTTGGAAAAATTCAAAAAGCTGTCCTTGCTGCAAAAGAGGATCCCATTAAACCCCTTATAGCTCTGGGATGTGCAACAATTCATGATGATGTACATAATAGCTTTAGCAGCCTGTTTAAGTTGGCAGAAGACAGGATGTATGCTAATAAAATGGCTGAAAGCGATAAAAACTATGATATGATTATAAATTCTATAAAGAAAAACCTATATGAAAATAAAAATGAAAGCAAGGAACATTGTAAAAGACTAGTCGACATGTGCAGACAAATGGGAGAAATTTTAAATTTAGAAAAGAATGATATAGAAAGTCTTGCCTTATTAGCAGAACTTCATGACATAGGAAAGGTTGGAATCGAAAAAGAACTTTTCCTTAAAGAAGGTGCGTTGACTACAGAGGAGTGGCAGAAAGTAAAAAGGCATCCAGAGCTTGGATTTAAGATAGTTAGTGCATCTACGAAGCTTTCTTACATTGGTAAAGGTATTTTTGCCCATCATGAGCGCTGGGATGGAAGCGGGTACCCACAAGGTTTAAAAGGTGAGGAAATACCTTTTATTGCAAGATTATTCTCCATAGTGGAAGCATATGATGTGATGACTCATGAAAGATCTTATAAACCAATTTTCACAAAAGAAATGGCTATACAGGAGCTAAGAGATAATTCAGGTTCTCAATTTGATCCAAGTCTTGTGAAGATATTTGTAAATCACATCAACAATGCAAGTCTTGCCTGATGACAGTGGGACGGGGTTATTGTCATCATTAGGGATGACAACAACCCCGTCCCCTTGACACAGTCCCCTTGACACACGTGACAACAACCCCGTCCCCTTGACACACCGTCCCCTTGACACACGTCCCCTTGACACACCATGCGTCCCCTTGACACATGACACCGCGTCCCCTTGACACACAGACCATATAAAAACAATCTGTTAACCAACAAAATTATCTTCAACTTCATTATCGTAAATAATATCGTATTTTTTCATTTTTCTCCAAAGTGTGGTCAGGCTTATATTTAATTCTTGGGATGTCTTTTTTCTGTCTCCGTTGTATTTTTCCAATGTTCTTATAATTTTGCTGCTTTCGTGATTCTTATTTGAATTTTTTAAAGAATTATCGTTTATAACGGTTATGGCTTCAAAATTGTTTATATCGATAATGTTCTTAAAGTCTTCTGAGGAAATGTGTCGGCTGTCGGCTAATACAATGGCTCGCTCCAGAATATTAAACAGCTGACGTACATTTCCGGGATATGAACCGGAGCATAACAGTTCGATTGCGTTATTTGAAAAAGAAACATCATAGCTGTTCTTCTTTAAATAGTAATCAACCAAGTAAGGTATATCATCCAACCTCTCATTTAGAGGAGGTAAATTCAGTTCAAGAACACCAAGTCTGTAATACAAATCTTCCCTGAATTTTTTTTCTTTTATGAGTTCGTGTAAATCTTTGTTGGTTGCACTTATGATTCTTACATCAATTGGAATGATTTTATTATCGCCAAGCCTGCTTACTTCCTTTTCCTGAAGGACTCTTAAAATTTTAGCTTGTATATTAATATCCATTTCGCCTATTTCGTCCAGAAATACAGTGCCGTTATGTGCCAGTTCAAATATTCCTATTTTGCCTTCGTCCTTTGCACCCGTAAAGGCACCTTTCACATACCCAAACAGCTCGCTTTCCAAAATTGAACTTGGCAAAGCTGCACAGTTGATGGCAACAAAAGGTTCGTTGGCTCTGTCACTGTAATTGTGCATGCTTTGAGCAAATATTTCCTTTCCGGTTCCGGTTTCGCCGGTTATCAATACTGCACAATTTGACTTTGAATACTTTTTCGCCTTGTATATGGTGTTTGCTAATTCACTGCTTTTTCCAATAACATTGTCAAATGTGTTTTTTGCTGTACGTCCTTTAGTGTTAAAAGTTAATCTCAATTGCTTTTCGCTTGATTGAATAAAATTTGCATCAAGAATAATAACTACTACACTCTGAACCTTGTTGTTAACTATTACAGGTTTGAAATTTGCGATGTAGTTTTTGTTTTTAATAGTCAATACTTTATCAAATATTGGGTTTTTGCTTTTGAAAATTATATCCTTGTCTATTGTTGAAAATAATACCTTGTTTGTTTCGCTGTCTGTACTGTTATTAAATATTTTTTTAGCCTTATTGTTTAAAAAAATTGTTTCCCCGTCTTTGTTGATATTGATTATTGCTTCGGAAGTTCCGTTTATTGTAGTCAATATGGTTTGAAGATACTGATCCTTCTCATCCTGGGATTCTAATATGTTCAAAGCGCTGTTTACAGCCATTTCAATGGAGCTTTCATTGACATCAAGCATGACATGTTCAAGATTATGAAGTGCTGCAACCTTTTTTACGGATATGCCGCCAATCAACGATTTTATATCTGAACTTAAAGCACTTAATATATCGTTTTCCATGCTGTCAACTGTTTTGGGCTGAATTATCTGAGCATTACATCCGGATACTACCTTGAAGTTTTTCATGGCTTCAAACGCTTCGTCAAAACCAATCAAAGCTATATTCTCACATTTATACTTTGATTTTTGAATGGAGTAATAAATATCTTCATATGTGTATTGAACATTGATAACAGGTGCCGGTATGTTTTCCCTGAGCAAATTAACATTTCTTCCTCTGGCAATGAATGCCTTCGTTCCATGTTGTACAGCCATTTGTGCAACATCGATAATGCCTTCTCCGGTCATTTCAATTGTTTCTATTAATTCACTAAGGTTGTTCTTTTTAATTACATTATCTGAAACTTTAGTAAATGCTTCGGATGCAGAAAAAATAATTATATTCTTAAATTCATTCATAATCGCCTCGCTTGATTTCACAAATGAAATTCATTTCATTTCATTTGATTTCATATCAGTAAGATATCATATGTTTTAGGATGTTGTCAAATTATAATTATTTGAATGAGGATAAAGTTTTAGAGTTATAAAAACTCAATGTTGCCAACGATTTCATCAGCTTAGACAAACGAATTTTTACAATACTTATTTCTTTTCCGAAATGTTTTCTTGTTTGGCACATAAATTGCTTTATTGATGCTAAGGAGGGTTACTATGACGTATAAAGTTTTATTACCACAGCCGATAATGAAAGAAGGGAGAGATTACCTTTTATCAAAGGGTTACGAGATAGTCGATGGACGCGGCATGTCTGAACAGGATATAATAAATGACATATATGATTGTGATGCAATTATAGTAAGGACGCCTAAGATAACAGAAAAAATAATTAATGCCGCTCCGAAATTAAAAATTATTGCAAGACATGGAGCAGGTTATGATGGTGTAGATTTAGAGTCTGCCAGACAACACAATGTACTGGTTGTATATGCACCTGGTGCTAACAGTGTTTCTGTTGCCGAACTTGTCATATTTTATATGCTTTATTGTTCAAGAAATTTTAAAATGGTGCAAAAAACATACATTGATGATTATTTTTATGCTAAGTTGAAGACTAAAAAGAATGAGTTGTACGGAAAAACTCTTGGATTGATAGGCATAGGAAATATAGGCTCTCTGGTTGCGGAAAAGGCAAGCTTGGGACTTGGAATGAATGTAATAGCCTTTGATCCCTTTGCAAAAAGAGAAAATTTACCTGATTATATTAAACTGCTGGACGACAGGGATAAAATATTTACAGACAGCGATTATGTATCTCTGCATGTCCCGGCAACCAAGGACACCATTAACAGTGTGAGCACCAGGGAATTTGAATTGATGAAAGAAACTTCCTTTTTAATCAATACAGCAAGAGGGACAATTGTAGATGAAGATGCTTTGTATAAAGCATTGATCAATAAACAAATCGCAGGAGCAGCTTTAGATGTTATGAAAGAAGAGCCTGTAAATAAGGATAATCCGCTGCTTGCGCTGGACAATGTTTTAACCGCACCTCATATAGGAGCAGCAACAGAAGAAGCCTCTTCCAGGTCTTCGCTGTTTTGCGCTATGGGAATTGATGACTACCTGAACGGCAGAGTTCCAAAGTATATAGTGCCGGAATTAAGAGATATGATAAATAATAATTGATTTTTATTGAGGAGTATTATAATGAGTGTTGGAAACAGAGTTTTTTTAAAAAGAGATTTACCTGACAGCGATGTTATTGAAGGTTTTAAAAATCTTCCGGCTGCAAATGTTGCCGATACAATGTCAAGATTATGTGCATTAAGTTCAGAGATTAAACTGATCGGATCTCCTTCTGCCCCCACAATGGTAGGAGTGGCACTGACAGTAAAGGTGAGACCCGGAGACAACCTGATGCTTCACAAGGCTTTAAATATGGCCCAGGAAGGTGATGTAATAGTTGTTTCAAATGAGGGTGACAGATCCCAGTCACTTATGGGCGAAATAATGGTGACATATGCAAAATCCACACAAAAGGTAGCTGGAATAGTACTTGACGGTGCCATAAGGGATTTTGATCAGATTTCCAAGATGGACTTTTACATCTATGGTACAGGCTCAACACCGGGGGGACCATTTAAAGAAGGACCCGGAGAAGTGAATGTGCCCATATCAATCGGCAATGTAGCTGTTATGCCGGGAGATATAATTTTGGGAGATACAGATGGAGTGATAGTAATTCCAAAAAAATATGCAAAAGAAATATTGGAAGCATCAATTGAATATGCCAAAAAAGATTCTGCGAAGCTGGAAGCTGTTATAAATGGCACTGCAAACAGAAATTGGGTTGATGAATCATTAAAGGCAAAGAATACGGAAATAATTGATGGGTATTTTGAGTATTAGAAATAATTTGTAAGCAGCGGGGGGCCTTTTGCAATTCAAATTTTACAACTATTATTAAACAAAGATAAAGGAGAATTATAGTAAGTATGAATACAGTTTTAATAGCATTACTGATACTGCTTGTTACAGTAGTTTTATTCATAAAGGAACCGATTCCTATTGTAGTAACCTCAATAGCTGCTTCACTGGCGTATGCCTATACCGGCATTATTGAAGTGAAATCTGTATTTAGCGGATATAACAGCAACACAATTGTATTATTGGCAGGCATGATGGTAATAGGTGCCTCTTTATTTCATACCGGAGTTACAGATTTGATTGGCGAAAAGATGATTAAAGTAACAGGAAAGTCAGAAGTGAAAATTATTTTGTACACCTTGATTGTTTCTTGTTTGTTAAGCAGTGTCTGCAGCAACATAGGAGTAATGGTTGCATTGGTTCCCGTGGTTACGGCAATTTGTGCTTCAGCCGGTATAGGACCGTCAAAGGCCGTCCTAGGTTTGCTGTTTGGAGCACAATTTGGAGGATTTATGACACTGGTAGGCGTCGGATCTAATGTGGCTGCAGCTAATGCAATGAAGGAATTGGGACTTAATCCATTCAACTTCTTTGACATTACACCGTTTGGTATTGCTGTCTCCGTTCTTGGAATTTTATACTTTACTTTCATCGGAAGAAAGTTAATTCCGGATACTGGCTATATTCCTGAGTTTGCAACTGCTGAAAAAAAGTCGTTCGATAAGAAAAAAGCAATAATTTCAGGATTTACAATGATTGGTGTTTTAATTGTTATTGCAGGAAATTTCAAATCGTTTCCAATGCACATAGCATCAACAATAGGTGCATTGATTATTGTCGGGGCAGGATGTATGACAACAAAAGAAGCAATCAGCAGCATCGATTGGATAACCCTGATAATTGTAGGATCATTAAGTGCAATTTCATCCGGTGTACAATCCAGCGGGGCAGGGCAGTTAGTAGCTGATGCTATAGTTAAGTTTCTAGGTTCAAATCCTAGTCCGTTTATGATAACAACTGCAATTTTCTTTACGGCTTCAGTACTTACACAATTTATGTCCAACATACCCACAATCTTATTATTTCTCCCGATTGGGGTATCGATTGCGAACACTATCGGTGTAAGCCCGTATCCAATTGTGATGACCATAACACTGGCAGGTGCAGCTTCATACGCAACGCCGTTTGCGGCACCACAAAATATGATGACAGTTGGTTGGACAAAATACAGGTTTATGGATTTCGTTAAAATTGGTCTTCCAATGGTGTTTATAACATACTTGGCCGTAGTTTCAGTTATACCGCTTTTCCTGCCGTATTAGAGTATGAAAAGAGATATGTGAATAGATGTTTAATAAACAATGGGAGAATCTTAAGATGGAAAATTATTTAGTAAACGCATATGATATACATCTGCATACAAGCCCGGATATGATTGAACGCAAACTTGATGATGAAGAGATGGCTAAACGGGCCTCTGCAAGGGGAATGAGAGGATTTGTAATAAAAAATCATTATCAGGATACGTCTCAACGTGCAGCAGCTGTTAATAAAAAATACACGAATCTTAATACAGCCGGTGGAATTACCTTAAATCTATCAGTTGGTGGTATTTGTGCAGAATCGGTTGAAAATGCGGCAAAAAATGGTGCGAAATTTGTATGGTTTCCGACGATGGATGCATTAAGTTATAACATCCATAAGAAAAAGAATACAGAAAATAAGATTTCAATACTGAAGAATGGTGTCTTGATTCCTGAAGCCTATGATGTGCTTGATGTGATAAAACAATACAAGATGATTTTGTGCACGGGGCATATTTCAGTAGAAGAATCTTTAGCGCTCATACATGCCGGTCATATTCGGGGTATTACAAAAATGATTTTAACGCATGCGGATTCTCCTTCAGTTTTTACTGATTGTGAGCAACAACTTAAATTTGTTAAGGAAGGTGCGTTAATTGAACATTCAAGTTTTACGTTAGAGGTTAATGCTACATCGTGGAATCTCATGATGGAACAAATACTGAGAATCGGTAGCCGGCACATAGTGCTTTCCAGTGATCTAGGCCAAGTATCCAATCCCTATCCGGACGATTCTCTGAACGAATTCGTCAATGGACTTCTGGAACGCGGAATATATCAAAATGAGATCGATCAGATGATCAGAACAAATCCTGAATGGCTCCTTTCGGATACGTATTGATGAAGCCTGACTTGGAGCCCTGTGCCAGGAGATAAAACTTGCAATAAAGAATAACGTATTCCTTTTTTAGGATATTATAATAATAAATTATGGGAGGTATATTATGTTTATGTCCAAAGGTAGAAAGGTTGTATCACTAATACTTGCGTTAATAATTGCTGTTGCTTCACTTACAGCATGTTCAGCTTCAGGTTCAGGAAGTTCAAATACTTCCGGCAGTACAAACAGTACTGAAGCAGCTAAAGTACAAAAAAGCGTAGATTTTCCAAAGAAACCTGTAACAATTATCGTTCCATTTTCAGCAGGTGGTTCTGCTGATTTAACTACGAGAATTCTATCTTCAAATGCAGAGGAATATTTGGGACAGACTATCATAGTTGAAAATGCACCTGGCGGCGGAGGAATGGTTGGCCAGAACAAGGGTGCTCAGGCAAAACCTGATGGCTACACACTGACTACAGTAACTACTTCTGTTACAATCAATCCATTGTTGAATGAAGCTCCATTTTCTGTGGAGGATTTCAGGGGTATTATACAGCTGACAGAAGAGACAGATTTTCTGGTAGTGCAAAGTGGAAAAGAATACACAAATTTTGAAGAATTTATTGCATATGCTAAGAAAAATCCGAACACCATCAAATTCGGATGTTCAGGAAAAGGAACAACAGATGACCTGGCCAATGAAGCAATGATAAAGGCTACAGGAATAAGCGCCAGCAATATTCCCTTTGACGGATCAGGTTTGGCTATAACAGCCATTCTTGGAGGTCATGTAGATGCAATAATCGGAGGACCTTCTTCATTTGACAATCATATCAAAGAAGGTACACTCATACCGATAGCTTCTCTTACAGAAGAGAGAAATCCAATGTTTCCGGATGTTCCTTCAATCAAAGAGCTTGGATATGATGTTTATTCGGGCGCATGGAGAGGTATAGCTGCACCGGATGATACTCCTGATGAAGTGGTACAGGTTCTTCATGAAGCATTTAAAAAGGCAATGGAAGATCCTGAATACATCGAGCAAATGACTAATTCACAGCTCAGCGTTAATTATCTGAGCAATGAAGATTTCAGCAACAAAATAATAAGTACATATGAAATGTACAAGGACGCTATCGGAAAATAGCTAAAATAGAAATAAATGAAGCGGGATAACCACTGATCAATTCATTGCGCGTATCCCGCTACTAAACATATAAGGAGGATTACATGTCAAAGGCTAATAAGATTACTGCCATAGTGTTCATCTTAATAGCATTCGGATTTATTGCTTCGGGTTTAAGACTATCGTTTGGAGCAAGGCTGTATCCGATGATTTTATCTATCTTGCTGGCATTTTTAGGTGTCTTGCTGTTTATAACATCACATAAAAAAAGTAAGACAGACAACTCACCAAATCCGCTGGCTATACTCATTAAGGAACATAAGCATTTTACAATATTGATTGTAGGTTACATACTTTTTATTGCAGGATTGACGGTTATAGGTTTTGCACCGGCCTGCTTTATATTTTTGGTTATAGTGCAATACTTGTTGGGATATAGAAAAAAATTTGCATTGTTGATAAATTCGGCAGTATTTACATTGATTGTATATTTTTCGTTCAGCAGTTTACTGAATGTTCCGCTGCCGGTAGGAATCTTTTTAGGAGGAATTTAAATGGAAAGTATATTACAAGCACTGCTTGCAGCCTTATCGCCTTCTAATCTGTTAATGGCTCTTTTGGGTACTGCCGGCGGAATTATTATCGGCGCCATACCAGGACTTTCTGCAAATATGGGGGTTGCTCTTTTAGTACCTTTTACTTTTGTAATGGAACCGGAAACCGGACTTATAATGCTGGGAGGAATTTATGTAGGAGCCATTTACGGAGGATCCATAGCGGCTATACTCATAAATGCTCCTGGGACGCCTTCAGCTGCAGCTACTACATTTGATGGTTATCCCATGGCACAGAAAGGTGAAGCCAGGCTTGCTCTTGGAACTGCTACCTTGTCGTCAGCCATCGGTGGGATATTCAGCGTAATCGTGCTGGCATTGTTTGCACCATTTTTAGCTAAGCAGGCACTGAGGTTCGGACCGCCCGAATATTTCGCACTGGCCTTTTTCGGACTTACTATCATTGTAAGTTTGTCAGAAAACAACATGATCAAAGGACTTATTTCAGGCGTGTTCGGACTGCTATTGGCAACCATAGGCATGGATCCGGTTGAGGGAGCCATGAGATTTACATTTGGCAATATTAATCTGATTTCAGGAATCGCACTGGTTCCGCTCCTGATTGGTTTGTTTTCAATTTGTGAAGCATTTATGCTGGGAACAACAAAGATATCTAAAGGAAGTCTCGCTGAGATAAAAGGCAGGTTGCTTCCTAACAGGGAAGAAATTAAGAGAAACATGGGGAACTTCACGGTTTCTTCCATAATCGGAACAATTGTCGGAATTCTGCCCGGAGCAGGAGCAAGCGTAGCTTCATTTGTGGCGTACAATGAAGCCAAGAGAATGTCAAAAAGAAGCCATGAATTCGGAACAGGAATAGTTGACGGCATCGTAGCAAGTGAAACATCAAACAATGCATGCGTAGGAGGGTCACTTGTGCCTCTCTTAACATTAGGAATACCGGGAAATGCGGTATCTGCACTATTTATTGGGGCACTCCTGATACATGGACTAAAGCCGGGACCAGATCTGTTCTCAGGTGCAAATGAAAAAATTATGACGGTATTTTTCTTTGGATTGTTTATAGCAAATGTACTAATGCTGATTCTCGGCTTGGCGGGAGCAGGATTGTTTGCAAAGGTGCTGTTTTTGCCTCAGCCTATTCTGGCCACATACATCCTCGTGTTGTGCGTAAGCGGATCCTTCGCCATAAACAACAATATGTTTGATGTGAGTGTAATGTTTTTATTCGGTCTTGCGGGACTAATGTTCAAACTTCTTAAGATACCTGCTTCGCCTGCTGTTTTGGGAATAATTCTCGGACCTATGGCAGAAACAGGCTTGAGACAGTCGCTGCTCATGTCAAACGGCAATCCTTTAATATTGTTCACAAGGCCCATAAGTTTCTTTTTTATAGCTGTAGGAGTTGCATCCATGGCAGCGCCATTGTTGAGAAATTATAAAAACAATAAAAAGGCTAATGCCTAATATTTAAATTACAATGAAGAGAGACACTGACTGCAATAAGTTGGTGTCTTTTTTGTTTGTAAATTATTAATAAAATTATTGATTTATGCCGAAATGTTATTCTTATAGTGATACACTAGAAAATTCACAGTTATTATGTTAAGATAATAAAAAATAGTAGAAAGGGGTTATTATGTTAAAGAGATATATTGTGGAATTTGGCATGGGAGCGGATCTTCATGGAGGAGATGTTACTAAGGCAGCTGTTAAAGCTGTAAAGGATGCAACATCCAGAAGTTGTTTATGCGGATTGGAGGATATTCTAAATATAGATCCCTTGAAGATGCATGTTCATGTAAAAATAGGATGTACTAATCCAGATATGGTGGATAAGGAAACAGTTATGAAGGCGATTCCGGTAGGCAAGGGAGAAATAGAAGTAGTAAAGGGCGGGTTAGGTGTACAAGGTTTAGAGGTTCCCGCATTTGGCGCTGGTAATACAATACAGATTGCTGTAGCTGCATTGACTGTATATGCTGATGTGTAAACATTAGCGTGATACATAAAAAAGTGAAATAAGTTAAATTTTGTAAAATATAAAAATAATGTTACAAAATGTCCTCTAAAATTGTCTATAGTATAGAGTAAATAAACAAGTGAAATGTTTGTGTGGTATAATAAGGTGAATAAAATTAAGCAGGGGGGCTAAAATTGGGTAAGTATTTATCAAAATTAAACAAGAAAACGTATTGGATATTTTTTGCTGCATGTGTTTTTCTAATTTGCATTGTATTATTTATTTTCAACAATCAGGAACCTGTTAAGGAGTACCAGTTTCCATTACAAACTGAGGATGTAGAAAGTGTATTAACGGAACAAAATATTGAATGGCACATTACAGACAAGGGTGTTGTTGATGAATCAAGAAATATTTACACATTAAAAAATGATGAAAATATAACCATGGGTGTTGATGCGTGGGTTAAAGATAATCATAAAATTTTTAGCATGTCTTGGTTTTTTCCATCTAATTTGACAAATGATCAAGTGAATGATTTTTTTAGTAATGAGTTGTCGAAACATTTAGAACTGCCTGGAATATTTTATGGCAATAAAAGAAAATTAGATAAAGCACTAAACGAAGTGCTAAGTTACAGTCTAAATGAAAACAATTATGAAAATGGTGTATATTGGGATAAGAGAGTTGGTAATGACCATTTAAGAATTAAAATTAGTACCAATAACTATCAAAATCATGTTATATCATTGCTCATAATTCCTGATGAGGAGTATGAAAATTATTTAAAGACATCAGATAATTTTTGGAAAGAAGCAGCTTCAAGTGAAAATATAGAAATAATCGAAAGCACTGTAGCTGAAATAAAAGAAACAGCAAAAGAATATGCTGTTCCTGTAAATGATATGGATACTTTTTCAAAACACTTTGTTGTATCTGGAAGGTTAGAAGATATTAAAGAGAATAAAAAAGTGCCTGAACCATTAATCAATGTTAAATCCAATTATTTAAAGCCAAACAAAGATAAATATATGAATGCCAGACTGGTTGATGAAACAGGCAGCATTGATGTATTTGTGGAAATGACTTCACTTGACAATAAAGAATTAAGCATAACACGAAATCACAATGTTGTAATGTTATATAATAATAACGAGTTTATATATGTTGTTCGGCCGGGTGCATTGTATTCAGAGGAATAAGGAAATTTTTTATAATTTACTGTTTACAACTCAGCCTTGTGTTCGTTAAATTTGTTGTAGAATCACTTGTAGTATTTCCAAGTGAGTAATAATCCACAAAACAGTTATACCAATTTGTACAATATAAGCCCTCCTCTTGGAGTCTTCTCATGGCCTCGTTAAAGTCATTGGTTGTAGGGAGCATAACAGGATCTCCCGGCATCCAATTAGATGGGGTATAAACATTGTATGCTTGTGTTAGTTGAAGCGAATCTATAATCCTTAAAACTTCATAAGTATTTCTGCCACAGGAAGAAGGATAAGTCAATATTGTACGTATTTTTCCTTCAGGGCTTATTATGAACAGATCTCTTACACTTTCCTCGTAAATTTTGTCGGGATTAACCATTCCATATTTGCGTGCTATTTCAGCATCTCTATCTTCTAATAAAGGAAATGGAATTATGATTCCATAAGTATCAACAATATTTTTTTTCCATTCAATATTTGCAAAATTGTTGTCTATTGTTACAGCTAATATTTGAACGTTTCTTTTAACAAATTCTTCATAATGATTTGTAAAGGCTAAAAGGGATGTAGTTGATGTAGCGGCGAAATCTCCAGGCTCACTAACAAGAACCACCCATTTTCCTCTATACTGTGATAATGTAATTACTCCTTCTGTTGATAAAGTAGTGAAATCTGGAGCAATTCTTCCTATAGTAATACATCCTGGAATAATATGATCTCTAGTACTAGTACTCATAGATACCTCCATAGTCAATATATCCTACATTATATGTGAAAACTTTTTTATGGTGAAATTATGTACATATTTGTAAATAATATAGCTGAAAAGTCTGCATAGTTTAGTTATGATATATACATAAACTTATGGAGATTTTTTTATTTTGTAACAAGGTTTTATGCATATTGATATTTTATAAAAAAGCTGATGAAATTTAATATCTTCAGTACTAAAAAATGAGACTTTTTGCGTATGTACACAACGTCTCATTTTTTATATCAGTCTCTTCTATTAAATTGATTTTTTACTTTGATTGAATAAAGGCAATAACATATAATATGTTGAAACACTGTTATCATTATGAAACAAATGCTTAAAATGTAATATGCACGATTTATTCCAGTATTGTAAAATAATAAATAAAAAACTGTCCATAAGCTTATGACTGTAGTTATTACGGTTACTAATTTTACAGTCATAGAATGCTTCTTTTGCTTTTTGTAGAGTACATATACAAAGATTATGAGAATGATTGAAATTAATATTGCTAACCATTTTAATTCAGTAATATTTACTAATCGTTCCCATTTTCCGTTAAGATAAACCACGTGGCGAAGCATCCCCATACGTGTTTTAGTATAATAATTAGCTGCGTACGCCCCAATAGCTGCAGTTATCTCTAAAACTATGCACAGAATTATACATATATAACAAACTTTATTTTGCCGCTTTGTCATTGGGAAGTTCACCTACCGTTGTGTATAATACATCGCCGGTATTAGGATCACCAACTTGTACTGGAAGATCATCATTCATTTGCCATTGATACCATCCTCCGTCGTATAAACTCATATCTGTATATCCGTTTTCATACATAACTAAGAATGGAATTGTAGCACGCCAGCCTGTCCCGCAGTAGAAAGCAAGGTGGTTATCCAAAGTAAAATCAAGATCCTTCCAAAGTTCTTTCATTTCGTCCATTGTTATATAAGTTCCGTCTTCATGTATGTAGTCTTCCATGTGATAAGGATCGCTGCCGGCTTTTCCCCAAACAGCACCTTTTGGTTCCCCAGCTTTATCTATATATGAATATCCGCTTGTTTCGCCAATGAATTCCTTGTATGAACGAATGCTTACCAAACGGAAATTAGAATCATCATTTAATCTTTTTGCTGCATCCTCTATAGATGTCCAATATTCAGGATGAACCGGAACCTTTGCGCCAAAGTCTGTTGCAGGTGTCGCTGCGTTTGCAGTTGTTTCCAATTCAAATCCTGCGTTTGTCCATGCATTGAGGCTGCCGTTTAACACCTTAACATTTTCAACACCTGCCCAAAGGTAAGCATATACAACTCTAGCAGTACCTGAAACGTCTGCACCGTAAAGAACTACTGTTTTATCTTTTGTAATGCCAAGATCTAGCATTGCTTGCTCAACTTCTTCAGGAGTTTTAATATTCCAATATGGTTCACCTTCTATGCTAGCTATATCAACATGTACTGCGCCAGGTATGTGTCCTGTATTGTAATCAGGACTTTCATCAGCCGTTCCCCAATTAGCTTCCAAAATTATGTAATTATCAGATTCCTTTTGATTTCCATCAATCACACTTTTTACCCATTCAGGAGAAACGAAAACTTTCTTTACGTCCACAGCTTCTGCTTTTTGTGATTGTTCTTCTGCAGCTGGTTTTTCTGTTGCAGGTGCATTACTTGATTCCTTCTTTTCTTGACTACAACCTGTAAATATGCTTACCAATAATATAAGCACAAAAAGCAGGGATAAATTTCTTTTGTTCATTTTTAGCCTCCAAATAATTTTATGATAACGATAAAATGTTAACAGTTTTAAATTGTTAAGTCAAGTTAAGCAGCTATGAATAATATTTATGAAGAAGGGCAATATGTTTCCAAATTTTTATACATTACTACATTTATCAAATTTAATTTTATGGAATAATTATTAATTGGTAGTCGATATGAAAAAAACTTGCATTATAATAAATTAATATGAAATTATGTTATTAGTATTAATTGTTCGATTGTGTTAGGATATAAATGATAGACTTAAGAATTTTAATGATCGAGGGCATATAATTGAAAAAAAGAATTTTTATGCTACTAACTTTTATTATAATTATAATTTTAATAAAGCAATATAATATATATTATTTTTTCAGTTTTGAAAATATTAGTGAACTTAAGTTATACATAAAATCCTTTGGTATAATGGCACCTTGTGTGTTTATTTTAATGTTTGCTTTAGCAACTGTCTTATTTGTTCCCGGGCTTCCAATAACAGTATTGTCCGGAATATTATTTGGTGCATTCTGGGGTACTGTATATGTGGTTATTGGTTCAACAATAGGAGTTTCTTTGGCTTTTTTTATTGGAAGATACATAGGCAGAGAATTTGTAAAGAAAATGGCTGGCAAAAATGAACGTATGTCAAGGCTCGATAATTATATTAAGGAACAAGGAAATACAATATTAATTATAAGCAGACTTGTTCCCTTGTTTCCTTTCAATTTGCAAAATTACGTTTATGGTATTACAGATATTAAGTTTGGCACATACTTCTGGTACTCATTGATTTTTATGGTACCCGGAACATTTATATACACCTGTTTTGGGGCTTTAGCTTACAGTTCAATGACTATGGACAAAATAATAATATATTCAAGTTTTTTATTAATTGGATTATGTACTCTTATTATACTTCCTAAAAAATTCTTTAACTTGAAAGCAGAAATGGTGAACAACAATAAGTAATTAACATGAGAAATGTTAATATAAAAAATAATAGGAGAAAATGAAAAAAATGAAAATTTCAAAAATTCTAGTATTAATTTTAGTATTAAGTATGGTTGTAGCAGGATGTGCTGCCAAGGAACAACCTGAAGTCACAGCACCTGATACTTCAAAAGAAGGTTCAGCATTTGAAGGAAAATATCTGGTAAGTGCTGAATATGTTAAATCATTTGCAGGCAATGATAATATATTATTAATTGATGCAAGAGGTGTAGATGCTGCAAAGGAAGGAACTGTTGAAGGAGCTATAGCAATTAAATGGCAAATGCTAGCTGCTATGGAAGGAAAACCAGGTGATCCAATGTGGGGAACAATTCTTGAGCCAGCTGACTTAAGTGAAGCTCTAAGCAATCTTGGAATAAGCAAGGATAAGGAAATAATAGTATTTGGAGCAGCCAAGGATGGCTGGGGAGATGAAGGAAGAATAACCTGGGAATTAATCGCTGCGGGTTTTGAAAATGTAAAAATGGTTGATGGAGGATTAGCTTCTTTAACTAATGCCGGATTAAATATAGTAAAAGGGGCTGCAGCACCTATTTTTGCTGATGTAGCTGTTTCTGAAATCAATAACACACACAATATAAACACTGATGCTTTGGTTGCTGATTATGAAAGCTATAAGGTCGTCGATGTTCGTGCAGATGAAGAATATGAAGGACAGGTTCTTTATGGAGAAGCAAAAGGCGGACATTTACCGGGAGCTATTCATATAAAATTTACAGACTTATTCGAGGCAGACGGGACTTTAAAATCTAATGAAGACGTTACAAAAATCTTTACAGATGCTGGATTAAGCAAGAATGATAAAATTGTTACATACTGCACAGCTGGAATCAGATCAGCATATATGCAGCTTTTGCTGGAAATGACAGGTTTTGAAAACTCATACAACTATGATGAATCATTTTATAGATGGAGTGCAGTTAACGAATTAGAAAAGTAATCAGGTGAGATATGAATAGTAATTCATCTTTAAAAAACAAACTAATAATTAAATATATAATTATTGCAATATTGGTATTAGTCGTGATATTTTATTTGTTGATACCAGGGGTGAAATCTAAAATTAACTGGCTGTTCATGCTTTTCAGTTCCATGAGCGTTGATATGATAATAGGATATGTGAGGTCCTTTGGTGCTTATGCTTTAGTAGTATCATTTTTGCTGATGATGTTTCAATCATTAGTAGCTCCATTGCCTGCATTTTTAATTACATTTGCTAATGCAGCTGTATTTGGATGGTGGCAAGGTGCAATTTTATCTTGGACAAGTTCAATGGCAGGAGCAGCATTGTGTTTTTATATTGCAAAAATATTGGGTCGAGATGCGGTTGAAAAAATTACAAGTAAATTTGCTCTTGAAAGCGTGGATGGATTTTTTGATAAGTATGGAAAACACACCATAATAATTTGCAGATTGCTTCCCTTCATATCCTTTGATTATGTTAGTTATGCAGCAGGACTTACATCTATGGGTTTCATACCGTTCTTTATAGCAACTGGCATAGGACAGCTGCCTGCAACAGTAATTTACTCTTATGTGGGAGGGATGCTCACAGGTGGAGCACAAATGTTTGTAACTGCACTGTTAATATTATTTGCACTGAGTATTTTAATTGTGTTAATAAAGCATTTATATAATGACAGACAAAATAAAAAGAAAGAATTATAATTATGAATTTCAGAGAATTAATTGTTAAAAATCATCAGTTAATGAGCTATAATAAAGTATTTGCTAATATACAACCGGGTCAGGATATATTTTGGCCCGGCTGTGCTGTTTTATCTCTTGGAAGAGAAATAACGGAAAAAACATACCTTCTTCTTAAAAAGAAAGTTCCCGGACTTGTTTACAGCACATATTGCTGTGGCAAGCCGTCAAAGTATATAAATAAAGGCAAGGACTATATAAAAATAGAAGCGAACCTACATAAATTGTTTAAAGAAAATAAGGTAAAAAACATATATACACTGTGCCCAAACTGTCTGGTAACACTATCAGAATATAAAGAAATCAATGTGCAGTCAGCATGGGCATTAATAGATGAAATTTTCCCAGAAGAAAAACACGATAGTTTGAAAGGTGAATGTTATTCACTTCATGATCCTTGTCCCATAGTTCACGACGTAAAGGCAGCAGATTATGTGAGAAATATTCTGAACAAATTAGGTGTTGAAGTATTGGAATTTAAAAATAACAAGGAAAACACCATTTGCTGCGGCAAAAAGAATATGCTCATGACACTGGAACCAGAAAAGGGAAAAAAACTTTTTAATCTACGTGAGAACCAGGCTCCTTCTAAAAAATAGTTACTTATTGTGCTTCATGCAGGGATACATTTAAACAAAACTCCTATGAATCAAAACACATCCTTGAGCTGTTGTTTGAGACAGAAGCATCATCATCGTGGGTAAATAGATTCAGGGCAGTCAGTTTTATTAAAAAGGAGCAAAATAATGCTTGATACACGCTGCAGAAAATATGTGGATAAATATTTTGACAAAACATCCGAATATTTAATCAATTTAAGATTAAAACCAACGCAGGTTACTGTTATTGCCTTGGTTACAGGAATTTTTGCAAGCATTGTTTACTATTTCGATAACATTGTGATAGCAATATTATTGCTGTGGGTTTCCGGTTTTTTAGATGCTGTAGACGGAACAATGGCAAGAAAGATGAAAGCAATCACTAAGACCGGAACTTTGCTGGACATATGCTTTGACAGAGTGGTTGAACTTGTTTTTATAATTGTGTTTGCATTGAAGCACCAAGATTCTACTTTTGCACTTCTATGTCTCACCTCTGCCATTGTTCTTTCAATGTCAGTATTTTTAACTTCAGGTATGCTGATGGAAAACAAAGGAAAGAAGAGTTTTCATTATCAGGCAGGGCTCATGGAAAGAACTGAAGGATTTATAATGTTTACTATTATGATGATTTTAAATTCATTTATGAGGATAATGGCATTCATTTATGCTGGGTTAGTATTATTTACGGCAATGCAAAGGCTTATTGATGCTACAAGAGCATTAAGCATTGGAGGAAATTTATGAAAAATAAAATAAAAATTATAATTGGATTATTAGCAGTAATTATTATAGGAGCAATATTTATTAACAGGCCCAAGACGGATAATACCGTTACAATATATGGCTGGGGCGGAGATCAGAGAGTTAATGAATGGATTGACAATGAACTTGCACCATATGCATCGGAAAACTATGGCATTGAAGTCGTTCGAGTTCCAATGAATATTGATGAAATTTTAATGAAGCTTACTAATGAAAAAAATTATAACAATAACGGCTCTATTGATGTTATATGGATTAATGGAGAAAACTTTTATTATGCAAAACAATATGATTTATTATACGGACCATTTTTAAATAAAACAGAAAATGCTCAAAAATATGTGGATTTAGAAGGACCGGAAGCAACTGTTGATTTTGGATATTCAACTGAAGGATATGAGGCACCATGGGGAAAGGCTCAGTTTGTATTCGTTCATGACAAGGAACTTCTACCTGAACCCCCAAAGAATTCAGAAGAGTTAAAAGAGCTGGTTAAAAACAATCCGGGCATATTTACTTATCCTGAAGCCACAGACTTCGTTGGTTCTGCTTTTATACGAACTGTCATATACGACATCATAGGATATGAAAATATTAAGGATCTTCCCGCAGATTATGAAATTATTAAAGAAGCAGTAATGCCTGCAATGAATTATTTAAATGAAATAAAGCCGTATCTTTGGAAGGAAGGCAAGACCTATCCAAAAGATTCTGCTCAGCTTGATGGTTTGTATCAGGACAAAGATGTTTATATAGCCATGGATTACAATGCAAACAAAGCGTTAAGCAAGGTAAAGGACAAGAGTTGGAGTGAAAGCACTAAAACATTTGTGTGGGAAAAGGGAACGCCTTTCAACACTCATTATCTGGCAATAGCGGCAAATTCGCCACATGTGGAAAATTCCATTAAACTTATTGAAGCAGCGCTTTCTCCTGAAATGCAGATATCAAAAGCAAATTTAAGTGGATGGGGGGACCTTCCTGTTTTAGAATATGACAGTTTAAGTGTAAATGAACAAAAAAGTCTTGATGAAGCATTGACACCTCAAGATCAATATAAAAACAGCATTTTAAGCTATGATGAGCTTTCTAAACACAAGCAGCCTGAATTAAGAGCTGACTTAGTAACCATTATTGAAAAAGTTTGGGAGGATGTGGTTCTTTTTGGAAAACAATAAAATAAATAACGCAATTTTGGTGATGCCATCATTTTTAATTGTGTTTTCTATTACAGCATATGTTGTTGTAAACACTTTAAAGGAAAGCTTAGGGTTGATTCCTGAGCTTTTTTTATATGAAATAACCTATAAATATTATGCAAATCTCTTTACTGACAAGATATTTGTTAGTAGCTTTTTGTACAGTATTTTTGTTGCTTCAATGTCATCCTCCTTATCGGTTGTCCTCGGTACATATTTGGGATATGCTATTTCTAAGTCAAAAAGTTCTTTTACTAACATTTCATACAGATTTCCGATTTTTCTGTCATATGTTGCAGCCGCAGCTTTAATTTACAATACATACAGTGACAAAGGCCTTTTATATCACATGTTTCAATTTATTGGTATTGAAATAGATAGTTTGAATATTATTTATAATTCAAACGGTTTGGCTGTAATTTTGCTCAACATGTTTAAGGGGATTCCATTTATTGCATTTTCTGTTTATCCCATATTATTAAAAACTGACGCTGCATATAAGGAAACAGCAAGAAACCTGGGTTGCACAAATAATACGTATGTAATGAAGATTCTGCTGCCCCTTTGTAAAAAGGCTATATTGTCGTCTGCTTTAGTTATATTCAATTATAATTTGTTTGTTTACGAAGGATTTTACTTTTTAGGACCTTCTAATCCTCCTTCAATAGGAGTGCTTGCGTATAATACTTATTTAAATCCAGATATGACATATCGTGCCTATGGCATGGCAATAAATATGATAATGATAGCAATTTCTTTTATACTATGTTTTGTATACTACAGAATCTTAAAAAGTGAAAATGAAGGTGCAATATGAAATTATTAAATAAATTAATATTTTTTATCATAATGATATTCCTCATATTGCCTCTTGTGTCTATGATTTTATGGTCATTCTTTTCAAGCTGGGGGACAGAAAACTTACTGCCTCATAATTTTACGTTAAAAGGTTTTGCGTATTTTTTTAATTCTCAAGACTATATAATTGCATCAAAGTCAGTTGTATATTCATTATTGGTTGCATTTATTTCTTTAGTTTTAAGCATAATGCTTTCCAGATTTTTAATAAAAACGAATTTTAAATATAAAATTCAACTTGAAAGCTTGTTTTACTTGCCCATGCTTCTTCCGGTAGTCAGCATATGCATTGGAAGCCACAAAATGTTTCTTCAACTTTTCTCGGGATGCAGTGGATTAATTGTAATATTACTTCACATATATTTTTCTCTGCCATATTCATTTAAATTAGTATATTCATGCTATGAAATCTGGGGAATCGAACAGGAGCAGGTAGCAAGAGGACTTGGGGCATCAAAGTGGAAATCATTTTACTTAATCAATGTGCCTGTTTATTTTAAGGGCTATGTTACAGGCTTCATAATGGCTTTCATAATCTCTTATTCACAGTATTTTATAAACTTCTTCATAGGTGATTCAGAGTTTGTCAATTTCTCTATGATAATGACGCCTTATATTACCGGATCTGACAGAAACATTTCATCAGTGTATACCCTGCTATACATATTGTATGGTATAGTAATAATGGTGCTGTGTTCATTGATTGAAAAATTATTTAACAAAGGAAGAAATGTATGAGCTTTTTAGCCTTAGAAAATATAAATTATACTATTGGGAAAAATAAACTTTTAAGAAATATAAATTTGAATATTGAAAAAGGTCAGCTGTTTTCCATTTTGGGACCAAGCGGAGCGGGCAAGACCACTGTACTTAGAATAATTACAGGGGCTCTTAACCCTGACAGCGGAAAAGTTGTTTTGGATAAAAAGGTTATTAATGATGTGCCCATGGAAAAAAGGCAGATTGTAATGGTGTATCAGTCAAAGCAGCTGTTTCCACACTTAACTGTACTTGATAACATTCAGTTTGGAATGAAGATGAAAAAATATAGCCAGAGTTACGTCGATGAAAAGACAGTTGAATTAACAGATTTTTTTAATATGAAATTACATTTAAACAAATACCCTTCTCAGCTTTCAGGAGGTCAGCAGCAGCTGGTTGCTTTAATGAGGGCATTGGCAGTTGAGCCAAAGGTACTGTTGTTAGATGAACCATTCACTGGTCTTGACAATAACCTGAAAATTTACATTCGGGATTTTATTTTGAAAATTCATAAACAATTTAATATAACAATTGTTATGATCACCCACGACAAAGAAGATGCATTTATCATGAGCGACAAGATCGCTTTCATGTTTGAAGGTGAAATAATATTAACAGAAGCACCTGCTTACCTATGCAATAAGACAAATGTAAATATTGTGGATAATTTCCTTGGTGACATAATTTTACTTGAAGACGGAAAAATTGTGTTTTCTGATAAAATAATTAATATATATTAAAGCTGCATAATTCAAGGTGCCTTCACCGACAATTTTACAAAAAAGGCTGTCCAAATAAATAACAGCCTAATAATAACCCTGTAACTACGACACTGCCTATGACATTGTATGCTTGATCTTTTATTCAAATTATTAATTAAAAGATATTATAGGAGGGGAATAATATGAAAAATATAATGAAAAGGCCATTCATGATTCTTTCGGATTTTATGAAGGTATATCAATTCATGATTGATGTTTATGAAAGAGACTGGAGAAATGGTGTTCCTGCTCCATTTTTAGAATATGCACTTTCTTCAGGATGGGCAGATAAGACTATGAGCCACAGGAATATGATTTGGGAAGATGATGGAAATATCATAGGATGCTCTTTCTATGAAGCTTACCTTGGTAAAACTTTTTTCAGTTTAAGACCTGGATATGAAAATATTGCATCTGAAAATAATCTTGTAATTAGTACGTGCTTAAGGATTAAGTCTAGGTCTCTTCAAATAATGCAAAAAGTCGGTATTTTAATTATAAATACCGACCTTTTTTAACAAGGTTAATTGAACTATGTTGCATTTACTGACATTTTTTTCATCTCCTTATATCCAATCAGTACAGTGCAGACATAGGCACATGTCTTGGGTATCATTAAAATTCCAATAACCGGAATAATGTCTGCAAACAATACTACCGGTATATAGAATGCAAAACTGAGAACAATTGTCAGCCACATGAACCTAAAATCATGATCAGATGTATTCTTGGACTTGCTGTAGAACAAGAATATTATAATAATTCCCATTGCAGCAAATGGCAGGTTGCGATATATTGCCCATGATAATGGAGCAGTGGCACTTGTCCATGCATTCTGGGGGAAAAGGCAAAGAAAAATTCTTAATGCTGCCAGTGCATACATGGTTATGGTAAGTCCGTTTTTATCTTTTACATTGTAGCGCAAGCGCCATACATAATATAACAATACATAAAATACAGTCATTGTTATTGAAGTGATGAACTTTCCTATACCAAGGGCGATGACGAAATTATCAAGGCCAGTGGTGCTAAGAGCATATGCCCGAGGAATCAGATGGAACGAATCTCCTGCTCCAAGAGTCACAGCCATGATACCGAACAGCAAATATTGTTTGTTTCCTTTACTTTTTAAAATTATTGTGATGCCTATGGTAATAACCATAATCAGGTACACAGCATCGAATATTGTTTCAAATATAGCTTGCATAAAATCCTCCTTAAACTGAACGTTGTTCATTTTGATTTTTATAAAAACCCAACAACCGTTGGGATCTTTATCTTTATTTAATAAATTGTGCGCTTAATGATTTCATTCAACACATAACAGGACTGTTGGTTATTAATCAACAATGTAATGATGTTTGAAAATACAAAATCAATAAAATGCTCCTGTGTAAATGTTTCATTAAATGTATTCCTTTTTACATTATTATCGTTTTGCAATGATTGAAGCAGGCCTTTCTTCATATGAGTGAAATACTCATTCATGACTTTGCGACCCTTTGCTTTATCTTCATTAGCAAAATTAACAGAATGTATGGTAAAGAAAGCCGGATATTCTTTTACTCCGCTATTTACAGTTTCAAATAACCATGTTACACGTTCTATAAAGTTATTTTCATTATGAGTATTGCTTAATTTATGAAATATATCTTTCCAGATATCTTCCACTGTTTCAGCTGCAAGGTCTGCCTTAGAAGGAAAGTAATTGTAAACCGAACCTACTGCAACATTACAGTGCTTTGCAACGTCACGCATGTTGAGAGCTTGAAGCCCTTTTGCAGTTGCAATTTCTTTACTTGCCTTTAAAATAGCTTCTTTAGAAGTAACTACTGTATTCATACTTTCTCCTTTCAAACTGAACATTGTTCATTATATGGCAAAAAAGAATTTTTGTCAATACTTGTTTAAAAATTTAAGTGAACAATTATTAAAAATTTTCGTCCTATTATATAGGATTAATTTACCATATATTGTTGTGCAAATTTTAGGGAGGTATTATGAAAAAAACAGTGATTTTATTTACCTTATGTTTAAGTCTATTCATTATGGCGGGATGTGACAAATCTGTTGACAATGACAGTCAAGCTGTTGCAGAAAAGTTTTTTATGGAAATGTATACGGTGGATAAAGAAGAAGTTGAAAAGTATAATAATTTCCTGGATTTAAGACCTGCAGATGAAAAGGAGTTTGCAGAAGCTATAGAAGCAAATGACGAAGTCATCAAATCCTTAATGACAAACAGAGCATACAATGTACTCTTGAAAAACAGGCAAAACTTCATGTTTACGCAGCATTGTGCCTTAAATAATTGTACAATTCAGGTGATGGATGTAGATTTGTCCGGAAAAGAATCTGGAGCAGAAGAAAATAAGGCAGATTACAATTTTGAAGTTAAAATTCAGTTTATTTCCAATGACGGAAGTGTGTTGCAGGATGATTCCGCTAAAGGCCAATTAAGACTTGAACGAGAAGACAATGAATGGAAAATATCAGACTATAGAGTGTTTGAGTATCCAAAAACCATAGTTAATTAGTTTTTAATCCAATTCAATTGACATATAGCAATTTAGAAGATATATTTTAATTTAAATAGTACATCTTATAATATCTATCTTAAGGAGACGTAAAATGAAGTGTTGTATTCTTATGGGGAGCCCCAGGAAAAGCGGAAATACATATCAGCTGTTGAAGCCATTTTTGGAAGAACTTGATATTAACCAGGTCAAGTATGATTTTATTTGGCTTTACGACAAACATATTGAGCCTTGCACTGCCTGCCGCAGATGTCAAAAGGACTGGACTGTTTTCGGGTGTCGCTACAATGATGATATGCAGGAAATTTTTGATAAAGTACTGGACAGCGATGTGATTGTTTTGGCATCACCAATTTATTCATGGTATTGTACACCTCCTTTGAAATCTGTGCTGGACCGTTTAGTTTATGGAATGAATAAGTATTATGGAGATGAAAAGGGTCCTTCCATATGGAAAGGCAAGATGCTGGCTGTTATTACAACCTGCGGATACAGACCTGAAAAAGGGGCAGATTTGTTTGAGGAAGGCATAAAAAGATATTGTGCTCATTCACAACTGAGTTATCTTGGCATGCTGTCTGAAAGAGACTTGGGATATAAGACCGAGTTCATGTCTGATGATAAAGCAGAACATGCCAGGTCATTCGCACGAAAGCTAATAGACAATGAAGTTTAAATAAATCAATTAAATTTTGTCCCATTTTATAAGATTAATTATTTGCCAGAAGTTCGGGAGGGATTATGGAAGGTATAATTATTAAGACTATAATCATTTATTTGTTTTTTGTGGCTATTATGCTGACAATGGACTTTAAACTTAAAAACTTTATACCGGAGAAATACTCCAATATTCTCATAATTTCATTATATATTGTTATTTTTGCTGTTAGGTGGGCCGGAACCGGATTTTCTCCTGAAGCATATTATCTCTTCAGTTTGTTATTTGTTCCGGCAGTTTTAATTATAATTTACACTATTGTAATTAAGTCTAAATTTTATTGTTTCAAGGGAATAGACAAAAGTTTCGTAAGAAAAAACAGAGATGAAATATCAAAGATAATACAGGAATATAAGTCTCAAAATTTACAAGGCACATCTGACATATCACTGGGATCTAACAATATCATATTTGATAATGTCAGTGCATCACAAATAAAGGAATGCTTATCAATGATTGGAAACTATCTGGATGATCATAGAGATAAATACACCGTCAGAGATTATGTGGTTTATTATACCAAAGTATTTATTGTTCCTTCTACAATCATTGCTTTTCTTATGTTTGCAGCGTTTAAAATTGGCCAAACAAACATGTAACTGAAGACGTAGAGGAACTGGAAAAGAAAATTGAGCAGTTGATGAAAGAAAAAGATCAACATGAAAGTGAGAGGAGGAAGATACATGTCAAGACTACTTGGTGTTTTTATGTTTCCAATATTTATAATTGTACCGGCGATTGTTTTGTATTTTGTCATTAAGCTGGCTATAAAACATGCAATAAAGGAATTAAAGGACAATAATATTCTATAATACTTTTGCTTATTAGGGGTGATGAATATGAGCAGAAAAATGATAGTGATCGGCATTTTGATTTTATTGACGGCTTGCAGCAATACAGAAAAAGTTGATGAGGCTGCTGTAAAAGAAAATATGAGCGAAGTTGAAGAAATAACTAATAACAGCGATGTGGATAACGTTTCGCCGGCAGAAAATAATACATTTTCTCTAAAAGAAATTGATATAAACCGGTTAAATGAAATCAAGATAACTGAAAAAGATGGAAACAGAGTCTTATTTGATGATTATTTATCCGCAACAGAAATAGTATCTGAAACAGAAGCTGTTTTTTCAGATGAATATTATGATACTGTACGCAATTCAAGTCAGGCATTGTACTGTGACGGATTTGATGAAGGATTCGACAATAATCTCATAGATTCCAATATTTCAGACATGGAATTTGTGCATTTTGACAACAGTGGTACAAATTCGTTTTCAAGCTTTGAAAGTCCTTATAATTTAATCAAGAAAAATACGGTTTTAGTTTTAGAAGGTACAGATGAAAGTTCAGAAGTTAATGTTAAGGATATTGTTTATGGATACTGTGTTGATAACATAACGTTAAATTGCTTTATACGCAGAAATACAAGCGATACTTTCGATGTTATTATAGATCCTGCTTACATGTACGGCTTGCCTATATATCATTCGAATGCTACTTGTTGTGATTATACCATCAATGGTCTCAATATTAAGGCGGATACACTTTTCTTGAATGTTGCTGATGTTGACGGTGCATTGAAAGATACACTGATGAGATCAAGTTCATCCTATGTATATGCTCAGCTTACATTTGGTGAAATTGACTGCAGCTATGGTGTTAAATCCGGCTACAACATCACAGCTTCTATTGATGATTATAAATTGATTACAACAGATACGGAAAGAGTTCTTACAAAGTCATTTATGTTTGAAAATACAGAGGATAAGAATCCTGAGATGCTTGGCGTTTACAACACCCTCATGTCAAAAATGGATGTGTTGAACACGGAATCCACATTGGGCATAACATTGCTTGATTTGGATTTTGACAATACACCTGAGGTTCTTGCTACAAGATATTCTGATATTTCGGATCCTTCATACACAGTCTACGACACTGAAGCTGCTGATGTTGATATTTACCGTATTGAAAATGAAAATCTCATTTACATTGGAACACTTTATAACTATCACACAGTCATCTACGAGTTAGGTAACGTCTTAGGGTTAAAAACTCTTGAAGATGGAAGCAAAGCTTGGTTTAATATGTCATATAAGAACAGAAGCACAGGAGAAGTTTCTGACACGGACTACATTTTTACATTGGAAGGAAATGAACTGAAGTTTCAAGAAGTGTTCAGCAAAGATAAAGAAGGCATTTATTACTACTTTGGAGAACCCATGGTTTTTGAAGAAAGTCCATTTACTCATGAGATTTATGGACTGGAAACCACAAGCACTATGTACAGCTGGGAAAATTACAAATCCACATTTGGTACATGGGAACTAATAGGAAAAATCAAGCAAGGCTATTGTGAAGATATGAAAGATTCTTCATTTAATCTGTACAGTGACTGGCTTTCTCATACGGATCCAAACAATAAATCCTACAAGCTGCAATTGACTGAACGTATGATAAGCTATAATGTAGCATACCTGGTAGATTCTTATTATTTAGGTTCCTATGATGCAATCAAACAGTATTTTGAGTACAGGTTTCTGGGAGACTATGCAAAACCGGTCATATACCTGTATCCCACAAAACAAGAAGATGTATCCGTTAAAATTGAACTAAATGGAGTGTTGACTTGTTCATATCCTGAATATAATGACGGATGGAATGTAACGGCTTATCCGGACGGCACTCTTATTAACAAATCAGATGGACGAGAATACTCATATTTATATTGGGAAGGCAAAGGTGCCGCTGATTGGGATATGTCACAAGGTTTTGTTGTTAAGGGATCTGATACCGCCAGGTTTTTACAGGATAAGCTGGAGTATCTTGGATTGACTGCAAGGGAGCTGAATGAATTTATAGTGTATTGGCTGCCGCTGATGAAGGATAATAAATATAATCTCATAACTTTCCAGACAGCTGCTTATGAAAACAATGCAAATCTATATATTACGCCTAAACCGGACAGCGTACTAAGAGTTTTTATGGCATACAAGGCTTTGGATAATTATATTGAAGTTCCGGAACAAAGACTGAACACATTTAAGAGAAACGGTTTTGCCGCAGTTGAATGGGGAGGAACAGAAGTGAAATGAATATTAGATTATGCAACATTAATGACAAGGAAAATTGGATAAGGCTGAATAGGGCATTTATGGCATATGAGTTGAACGATGAAGAGTTTTGGAATAATGCTGACACTATTTCTGATGAACAGTTTGGATCTGTTTTTGAAGAGGCCTTCAACAGTCCTGAATTAATTACAATGATGATGGTAGAAGAGGAAAATGAAACAGTTGGTTTTGCCAATCTTATGACCATATTCAGCGTATGGGCTCACGGTAAGGCCTTAATACTTGATGACCTGTTCCTGTCGGAAGGGTGTCGTAGAAAAGGGTTGGGGAAAAAAGCTATGGAATGCATTGAAAATTACGCTAAGGAAAATGGCTATAAAAGACTGCAGTTCCAGTCAGAGTTCAGCAACCCTGATGCATATAACTTCTACACTAAACGGGGATACAAATCCGAAGACATGCATTTTTTTGTCAGATATTTTAATTAATGAGTTAAAATAATTCAACCTCACTTCTCCTTGACATAGGGCAAGTGAGGTTTTTGTTTAAAGAGAATATTCCTTGGGAGGATTGCCGGAAAAATCTGCAATTGTTGCTTTTGCACTTTCCAGGTAAAATACTTCGAATGTTGGATTGTCAGGTGTCTTGTATATGGATTTTACCAGTTCGCTGCTTTCAAGAACATCTTTTTTTATTCCGGCATCTGATACAAAAGCGGCCTTACCGCTTAATCTGATCCATGCGAAATTTGAATTGCAGGTTGTCAGTTCGACAACAGGGTGATTTTTTATTTCAGCATATACATCCTTTTGGTTGCTGGTGCAGAAGTAGAGCTTTCCTTCTTTTTCAAACATAAATTGGAATGGGCGAACCTTGGGATTGCTGTCCAGCCCAACTGTAGAAAAGTACATCACCGGGTTTTCTTTAATAAATTTTATTGCTTCATTCATTTTTTTCTCCTTTACGTTGACAATTAGTAAGTTTTTCACTTTGTACAATCAATATTATAACCAAATAAATAATATTTCTTTGTTTGATTATTTACGGCCACATGTATATAATAATGCCAACGGTATATAAACGCAAGTAAGCACCTTGAAGTGCTGTAGGTACCTCAAGGTAACTAATGGGAGGAACAATGAAAAAAGAAATGCCGCTTTGCCCGGTTGAAGCAACGCTGTCCATCATAGGCGACAAGTGGAAGATACTTATACTGAGAGACTTAATAGAAGGAACCAAGCGTTTTGGGGAATTAAAAAAATCCATCGGCTCAATAAGTCAGAAGGTTCTTACACAACAACTGAGAGATATGGAGGAAGACGGGCTTGTTAACAGAAAAGCATATGCAGAAATACCTCCAAGGGTGGAGTATTCGCTGACGGAAACAGGAAACAGCTTAAAACCCATACTTGATTCCATGTTTTTATGGGGTCAGCAATATAAAGAAAAAATTACAAAAGAATAGTGAGTATTTCTGGAAACCTGGTCGCCAATCAATGAATGTTGGTTTATTTTTATGTCATTTAAATAATAAACTAAACAAAACAACCCTATATTATTCAATTAAATACAAATTGAGTTATGTAATTAACAGGTTGGGCAGCAAAGAATTTGAATGCCAATACATCATATAAAAGCAAAAAACAATAAAAATAAGAACTTTATTTGAAAAAACCTAATATTTTCCTTATGTTTATAATTCTTTACTCTACCAAAACTCTGCAACAATGTTACTATATTAACATATGTAACAAAATTATACATAAGGGGAGAAAACAAAATGAAAAGCTTCAAACAATTGATTTCATTAGTAATGGTTGTAGTTATGATGTTTTCACTTGCAGCTTGCGCTCAGGAAAAACAAACTGCAGCTGAAGAACCAGCAGCTGCTGAACCAGAAGTAAAGTCCTATGCGGATACAATAAAATGGGATGCTGCATACGATGTAGTTGTTGTAGGTTATGGAGGAGCAGGAGCTGTAGCCAGTTTAACAGCTGCTGAAGAAGGAGCTAAAGTATTGCTTCTTGAAAAAGCACCTGAAGGACAGGAAGGCGGAAACACAAAATATGCGGCACAGATAATACCGGCTCCAACAGATAGGGAAAAAGCCCTGACTTACTTTAAAGCAATCCGCGGAGGTTATGACAATCAAAGCGATGCAATAGTTGAAACCATAGTTGACGGCAGCATGGCAATAAGAGAATGGCTCACTGCCCACGGCGCAAAAGAAATAATAGAATATCCTTTAATAGAATATCCTGAAGCACCGGGTTCTGATGGAATCAGCTCAGTAATAATTGATGAAAAAGAAGTATTCACAGGCAAATTCTGGAGTCTTTTCAAAAAGAATGTAGCAGAACACAAGGACAATATTGATGTATGGTTTGAGGCTCCTGGAACAGAATTGATTCAGGATCCAGAAAGCAAAATAGTTCTTGGAATTAAAGTTGATAAGGACGGAAAGACATTGAACGTCCGTGCACAAAATGGTGTAGTTCTTGCTACCGGAGGATTTGAAAACAATGAAACAATGGTAGAAAATTATACACAAATGCCGGAATGTTTCTCTAAAGGCGCTCATTACAACACAGGGGACGGAATAAAAATGGCTATGAAGGCTGGAGCTGATTTGTGGCACATGAGCACTTTGTCCGGACCTGACCTGAATTTCAAGGATCCCAACAGTGAAACCACATTCGGGTATGCATTGCAGTTATATGGATTTAATAAGAAGAGTATAATATTTGTAGGTTCTGACGGTACCCGTTTTGTCAATGAGGCATTTTTTCCAAGACACGGACACATAAACAACAGCGGCACATGGGTTTCAATGCAGATTCCGTCTCCTGCCTATGCTGTATTTGATGAAGCTGCTCGTCTGGAAGGACCAATATATCCGTCCTGGAGCAAGGACAGTTCTGAAGAAATTGAAAAGGGCTGAATTGTTAAAGCTGATTCAATAAAGGAACTTGCAGAAAAAATAGGCGTTAATGCTGAAGGCCTCACGAATCAGGTATCTGAATATAATTCATATTGCGCAGACCAGGATGCCCCTCAATTTGACCGTGCTCCTGAAAACCTTAAATCTCTTTCCGAAAGCGGTCCATACTATGCTTTAAAACTTGTGCCATCATTCACCAATACTCAGGGAGGTCCTGTTCGTAACGAGAATGGGGAAGTGCTTGACCTGGACGGTAACCCTATTCCGCATTTGTACAGTGCTGGAGAACTTGGCTCAGTGTATGCTGATATATATAATGGCGGTGGAAACCTGGCTGAGTGTATATTCTTTGGACGAATTTCAGGAAAAAACGCAGCTAAGGCAAAAGATGACGCTCCTGTTACAGTTGTGGAAAATACAATACCATCAGATCTTAATGCTGAAGAGGATATAAAACTGGGTGAAAATGAATATTCAGGCGAAGGTTCAGGCATGGGGGGCACCCTGACAGTTAAGGTGACTATGGACGGAACAAAGATAGCTTCTGTAGAAGTCTTGAAGCACAGCGAAACACCTAACATATCAGATAAGGCTATTTCCGATGTTCCATCAGCCATTGTTGAAGCTCAGTCTGCAGATGTTGATACAATTTCCGGTGCAACTGTTACAAGCAAAGCAATAATCGAGGCAGTGAAGGATGCATTGTCGAAAGTTAAATAGTATATGCTAATAGCAGAAATCTGATTTCACATACCCTTCAAGTGACAAAAAACCCAAAGAAAAATACTGAGGGTTTTTTGTTGCATTATGTTATAATATTAACATGGAGGCAATTTATGGATTATATTGACCAAGGATTCAGGAATAACAATGAATTTGTCCGGATGATTTTACTGAATGAAATCGTCATTGGACAAAAGGAAGAATATGTAAAGAGTGAGCTTATTTCACATTGCGGCGCTGAATTGAATGTCAGGTTCAGCGATTATTACATATTGCTTACCGGACGATATTGCTGCCCATGTTAAAGTTGTGCCTACTTATTTGAGTGAAATTTTCAATAAAGAAATCGGAATGAGCATTCCGCAGTACCTTACAAGACTAAGGATTGAAAAGTCAAAAAAACTATTAAGTGAAAGCGAAATGAAGGTATTTGAAATTGCAAACTCTGTGGGGTTTAAGGATGCAAATTATTTCGGAAAAATCTTCAAAAAACATGTGGGGGTAACACCTCAGCAATATCATGAGTACAACAGAGAGTAAATTCAGGTCTCTTAGTTATTAGCTCACATAGGCGCTGACTGTACAGTCGGCGCCTTTTTAAAAACTAAACCCGCACAATAAATCATTAAGCATATTTGTCTGAGTAAACAAATCGTCACATTCTTCTGAGGCATTATCTGCAGCTGCAGAATTAACTTGTACAACTGCGGCGATTTGTTCTATTCCAACTTTAATTTGTTCAATTGCAACAGATTGTTCTTCTGATGCTTTCGAAATTTCTTCTACTGTACTAGCTGCATCTTTTGAACTAACTACAATGTTTTTAAGCGTTAAAGCAGTTTTATCGGCAATTTCATTTCCATTTGTTACAGCTTTTACTGTTTCTTCTATAAGAATGGATGTTTTTTTGGCAGCTTCAGCACTTCTGACTGCAAGATTTCTCACTTCATCTGCAACTACGGCAAATCCTTTGCCTGCAGAACCTGCATGTGCTGCTTCAACTGCAGCATTCAGTGCAAGAATATTAGTCTGAAATGCTATGTCATCAATGAGTTTAATTATTTTTCCTACTTCATTTGATTTGATATTTATCTCCGTCATTGCAGCAACCATCTCTTCCATTCTTTTATTGCAGGCAGTAATTTCGTTGCCTATAGCAATTAACTTATTGCTTGCAATAGAAGTGTTTTTGGCAGTGTCTTTTATATGGACGGAGATTTCTTCAATTGCTGCAGATGACTCTTCTATTGAATTAGCCTGCTCAGTAACGCCTTTTGAAATTTTCTGAGAATTTAATAATATATTTTCTGATTTGTTTGATACTACTGAAGATAATCCGTTTATATTTTTTATTGTTTTTGAAAGCATGTGTGCAGATTCCGAAATTGAATGCTCTATCCTTTCAAAGTGTCCGTTAAAACTTTGGCTTATTTTTACATTAAAATTACCTTTTGATATTTCACTCATTACTTCATCTATTTCTTTTATGTATAAAATTAATGTATTAATTGATTTTCTCATATTTTCAGCTAATTTGCCCAGTTCATTCTTTGATGTATATGTTATTTTGTAATTTAAGTTGCCTTCTGATAAGGATTTAGCCAATCCCTCAATTTCGTTGACGGGTGATACTATACTGTTTGTTATTATTCTGGTAATAATAAAACCTAAGAAAACTGCAGCCATGGTAATTGATACAGTTAATAGAAATGAAAATCTTACACTTCTATTTGATGTATGTGCGTCCTCCTGTAATCTGAGATTTATTCCATCTGTTATTTCATTTAGATTTTTATTGATATCATTTACAACAGGCTCATATGAATTGAAAATTAGCCTTGTAGCATCGCTTTTATATTTGAGATTCATAACCTCATCCCTGATTACTGCTTCTTTTTCCAGAAGTTTTAATGTATCTTTAACTTTATCTGTGTCAGTAACAAGCAGTATTTCTAAGTCCTTCATGTTAGAAGTCATTTGATTATATAAATCTCTGCTGATGGAAATGTATTCTTCCTTTTTAGTAATATTGTCTGTTAATGTTGAGGCATACAGATTTTTTTCAATGTCCTTTAGGCTTTTTGACACTGAAGATGCCAGATATATTTCTGGTACTGTTACTTCATTTGTATTACTGAGTAATTCAGCGGCATCATTAAAGTTGTAAAGACTTATGGAAATTGGAATAATAAAAAGCAATATTAACAATGCAAATGAAATTGTAAGCTTTGTTCCTAGTTTTAAGTCATTGAATCTTATTTTTTTATCTTCTGAAATTTCAAATTCAGTTTTTTTTGATTTGGTTTTATCAGGGATTAATCTTCGAAGTCTTTTGATGAATGTATTTATGGATTTATAATTTACGTTTTTTTTCAGTTCTTGAACTTTTTTGTACATAATTATCTCCTCTCGAATATGAATTAAAGATTGTCTCATTGATATAATGTAAACGAGATTTGTAAACACACGTATTAAAAAATGTAAAAATTGTGTATTGTTTCACATTTAGATACATGGAATTTTCAAAGGAGAGTGTTTTAATTACTCTTTTACATGCAATTTACGAAAAAATTACAACTAATTGAATATTATATTATTTTAAATATGGTAAAATTTAAAATATTACTATTGCATACGGAGTTAAGCAAATGTCAGATAAAATAAAAGAAGCATTGGATTATGTGATTGATAACAAAAAAATAAGGACTGTTTTTCAGCCTATTGTATCTCTAAGGGATGGAGGAGTATATGGTCATGAAGCACTTAGCAGGATAACATGTGAAAGCGAAATAAAAAATCCGGATATGTTGTTTAATGCAGCAGTAAAGTACAACTGCTTATGGCAATTAGAGCTTTTATGCAGGACAAAAGCCCTGGAAGCTGCCTTCATATTCATGATTCCGCCGTACAGCAAGAAACTATTTATAAATGTAAATCCATGTATAATGCATGATGAGACATTTAAGAGGGGATTTACCAAAGATTTCTTAAAACAATACAACATCGATCCCAAGAGCATTATTTTTGAAATAACAGAAAAGAATGTAATAACGGATATCAGCAGTTTTAAATCAACCATATCATATTACAAAAATCAGGATTACAGCATTGCAATTGATGATGCAGGATCCGGTTATTCAGGATTAAATCTCATAAGTGATGTAAATCCTCATTTCATTAAGCTGGATATGAATCTGATTCGAGGCATAAGCAAGGACAGATTAAAATTTTCATTGGTCAAGGGTATGGTTGAATTTTCAAAAGCATCAAACATATCAATTATAGCCGAAGGAATAGAAACATATGATGAACTGGAAACAATTATTAATCTGGGTGTTCAATATGGACAAGGATATTACTTTCAAAAACCTGAAGAAAATATTAGAGATATTGACCAATCCGTACTAAAGTCAATCATAGAAATAAATTCAAGAAAGAACCACATATCTAATGGGGTTACATCGAATATATACATAAAAAACCTAGCTAAGGCTTCTTATATAGTATCACCTGATGAAAGGGTGAGTATTGTTTATGAAAACATCATAAGAAATGATGACTGCCAAGGGTTATGTGTAGTAGACAATGGTAAACCAATTGGTATAGTTACAAAAGAAAAAATTGCACTTAAATTGAGCGGAAATTATGGATATTCACTATACAAAAACAAATGTATATCAGATATAATGGATAAGGAATTTTTAAATGTTGAACATGACACTCCCATAAATGTTGTTTCCGATTCAGCGATGGAACGAACCAATGACAAGCTGTATGATTTAATAGTGGTTACAGAGAACAATAAGTTTATTGGAACTGTCACCATAAAAGATCTGCTTCAAAAGACAACGGAATTGGAAGTTTCTGCAGCAAAACATCAAAATCCGTTATCAGGCCTTCCAGGCAACATTATCATAGAACAAACTTTAAACCAGGCACTTCTTAATTTTTCAGAATACAGCGTTGCATATTTGGATATAGATAATTTTAAGGCATATAATGATGTTTATGGATTCGAAAAAGGAGATAGTGTAATTAAACTTTTGTCTGACATCTTAAGAAAACACAATGATGATTTTTATTTTATCGGTCACGTAGGCGGTGATGATTTTGTAATAATAGTTAATAAATGTGTTTGCAGTGATTACTTTGCATATATTAAGAATGAGTTTGAAAGAAGCGTACTGGATTTCTACAGCAGCAATGATATTGAAAATGGATATATTGTAACTGCCAACAGAAGGGGGGAAATAGAAAAGTTCCCATTGAGCACATTGACATGTGTCGTAATAAGCAATAATAAATATAATTTTACAGATATTGTTGATTTGACAGGAGAGTTGGCAGCTTTAAAAAAACGTGCAAAGCAACGATTAAAACTAATAAGCTAATCTTCAGATAAATTTAAACTTAACTATAATTTCTATATAAAACAGCTGCTTATACCAATTTAATGAAACAGCTGTTTTTATTTTTACTAGATTTTAACATACCCATGCTTTTAATTTTACTGAAATATAATATATTTACCTTTAATAGAGGTGGGCTAATAATATATTAGGAGAAAAAATGAAACTTATATACTGCGTAGAAGATGATAATAGTTTAAGAGAATTGCTGACTTGTGCCTTGAAAACAGTAAATTATGAAGTTTCAAGCATTTCAGATTATCAAGTCCTTAAGGAGAAACTAAAGAAATCAGTTCCTGATTTGATACTTCTTGACATAATGCTTCATGAAGAAGATGGTACTGCCATTTTGCAAACTTTAAAAAATGATAAGCGGTACATGGATATACCAGTAATAATTTTAGTGGCAGCTTCATCAGTAGAAGTAAAGGTGAAGTTGCTGGATTTGGGTGCAGATGATGTAGTAACAAAGCCATTTGGTATGTTAGAGCTCATTGCTAGGCTAAATGCTGTTTTAAGAATCGTTATGAAGACAGCTGCTGGGCAAAAGCACATGGAATGTAACGGAATTTTTCTTGATTACAATAAAAGGGAAATAAGATATGAAAGTAATTATGTAAGCTTAAGCAATAAGGAATTTGAACTTTTTTACTATCTTGTAATGAACAAGGGCATAGTTCTTTCAAGAGATAAAATGATTGATAAAATCTGGGGATGCAATTATAAAGGAGAAAAACGCGCAGTAAATATGTACATCAGTTCCATAAGGCGTAAACTTGGTGAAGCTGGCTGTCACGACATAATAAAAACAGTAAGAAGTGCAGGATTTATAATTGAAGATAAATAATGGCTGGTACATAAAAATCCGCTTCGGAAATATCTGAAGCGGATTTTATATTGATGATATCAACATTCAAAATACTTATTCATTATCAGAAGTTTTCGGCCTGGTACATTGTTGAAATCCTTGTTTTTTTAAAAGTATTTTTGCTTTTTTTAACTCTGTACATCACAATTGAGTAGTAGTTGTCATACTCCTTGTCCTGCTGCTTTTTTCTATCTGCCAGATCTTTCATAAAAGCAGTTTTAAATTCATCATGTGTCATGCCCATATTATCCTCCATATTTTATTATTGTAATTGCTGATATCTAAGATATTTTGTTATTTTATTAAGTCTGCAGCACTTTGAGGCACATATACGTTAATTCCGTTAAAGACAACAACACCTTCAAGGTTAACTTCTTTGCCGTTTACATAAGCAATGTTTTTATTTACAGGAAGTTCAACTTTTATATTGTCTTTTTCAACAGTCAATACAGGGTTGTTAACATCTGAATTATTAAATTCAACTTTTGCTCCTTTTGATTCGAAAACATCTCTTGCTTTCACAAAGAGCCTGTCAGTTGCCTGATCTAAGTCCAAACCCATTGATTTTTCCATATATACTGCGATATCAGTGTTCTCAACTGTACCTGTCAGTTGGCTTATGTTTGCAGGTGCATATACATAAAGAGTCACATCTTCTCCGGTATGGCCTTTTGTTGTAAATCCTATATTTGCTCTTTTGCCGATCATAGGACCTACAGTATAATTCATATCTCCGTCCTCGGTATTTTTTATTGCTTCAATTTCTTCAGCTGTCAAATCATTAATTCCGTAGTATTGTGACATAACTTCTGCTACATTTGAACGATCAGCATTAAGCTTTGAAGCAATTCCTTCGCCTGTTAATGAAGCGCGTTTTAAAGGATTGATGAATGCTGAGAGAGGTGTTTTGTCATAGCTGTTGTTAGTTGAACTGTTTCCTATTGATATTCCGCTGTTTCCATGGTCAGTTGCTGCAATTACAAGTGTATTTCCATCAGCTTTTGCAAAATCCAGTGCTACACCCACGGCCTTGTCAAATGCCAGTACATCAGAAATTACGCCTATAGGGTCATTTGCATGGGCTGCCCAGTCAACCTTGCTTCCTTCAACCATCAGAAAGAATCCATCTTCATCCTGAGACAGCAGTTCAATTGCTTTTTTAGTCATTTCTTCAATGGAAGGTTCTTTTGCAGGGTCGCGGTCAAAATCATAAGCTAATGCTGAAGGAGCAAACATTGCCCAAAGATTTCCTTTAGTTATATTTCTCAGTTCAGCTGGAGAAGTAACGTACTGATAATTTTTCTTTATTTCAGCAATAAGATCTTCATTGTCTTTTCTGTTTTCTTCAGCGAAAAATTTTGAACCTGAACCAATTACTACATTAAGTTCCTGATAAACCTGCTGTTCAGAAATTGAATCATAGTTTTTTCTGCTTGGGTCATGTGCTGTAAAATCAGCAGGTGTTGCATGCATTATTTCGCTTGTTGCTATTATTCCTGTTGCCTTTCCGTCAAGCTGCGCTGCTTCAAGTATTGTTGCCACAGGTTTTCTTTTATCATCTGGATTTAGTTGCTCAAGACCGGGCATTGAATTTACATCAGGCAATACTCCAACAAAACCTGTATGTGATTTATATCCTGTTGCCATTGCTGTTCCTGCAGGTGCTGAATCTGCTATGGGAGCATCGGAAGAATAAGTTCTGACCAGACCTGATGCCATACTGTCCAAATTAAGTTCATTTCCTCCATTGTACCATCTTGACAATGTCAGTGCGCCGGTACTCATTCCGTCAGGTATGAGCAAAATAACATTTTTTACTTCATTTTGAACATGTACATCATTTATACCTGCCGCCAGTACGCTTTCTGTCATTGTAAATGTCATTGCCGCTGCCAGCAACCCGCTTATAATCTTGTTTAACTTCATAATTTCCTCCTAATATTGTAATTAATGCAATTATATAGGCAGTTTGTAAAAAGACTTAGGCATGGCTGTAAAAAATATGTTTTTTATTGGTAAAGGATGCTTATGTTAATTGTATTTTTTTGATTTTTGCAGAAAGACTATGAAAATAAGCAATTTTACTTTGTTTTTACCATAAGGTTGATTAGTTTATACAATTCAACTTTATAGTAAATTTATAAAATATTAGTTGAAAGGATTAAATTATGATTAATTTTGAAGACATAAAAAACAGCAAAGAAATAAACACATATATTAAAAAAGCGGATGATTCACTTGCTGCTTTAGGATATACAGAGCATTCATTTGCTCATGTTACTAAGACAGCAAGTGAAGCAAAGGACATACTTGAAAAACTTGGGTATGATGAAAGAACCACGGAACTTGCAAGCATTGCCGGCTACATGCATGATATTGGCAATGTTGTAAACAGAATAGATCATGCTCAGACAGGAGCAATAATGGCATTTCGAATATTGGATAATATGGGTATGGATGTGGCTGAAATTGCAACAATTATTTCAGCTGTAGGCAATCATGATGAGTCTACGGCAGTTCCTGTAAATGAAGTTGCCTCAGCATTAATATTGGCAGATAAAAGTGATGTGCGTCGTTCAAGAGTAAGGAACAGAGATTTTTCAACATTTGATATACATGACAGAGTCAATTATTCTGTGGAAAAGTCAAACCTTATATTAAATGTAGAAAATAATGAAATAGTGCTGAACTTGACGATTGATACAAAAATATGCGCAGTTATGGACTATTTTGAAATATTTTTAGGAAGAATGCTGCTTTGTAGAAAGGCCGCAGAATATTTAAAGTTGAGGTTTAAACTGGTAATAAATGAAGTGGAGCTTTTGTAAGTAAACAAAAATATATAAAAAAATTACTTAATATTTACATTTAAACAATTTAACTTTTACTTGAAGGAGATATATTTAGTTCAAGATAAAAAATCAAAGGAGATAGAAATTAATGAAGGCAAAAAAAATATTATCAATAGTATCCACAGTATTAATAATGTCAATGGCATTTGTAGGGTGTGCAAAAAATGAAACTCAAGCACAACCAGCTTCACAGCCTGCAGCAGAACAAAATTCAGTTAAGCAATCTGAACCTATATCAGATTTTGACTCAGAGAACGCTATAACAGTAGTTGCAAGAGATGCAGCTTCCGGAACAAGAGGAGCTTTTCATGAACTTATGAAAATCAAGGTTAAAGAAGGAGACACTGAAGTTGACAAACTTGTAACCGGAGCGTTGGAATTTGATGGTACAGACAAGGTTATAACTGCTGTTGAAGGAGACAAGTATGGAATCGGATATATTTCTCTCGGTTCAGTAAGTGAAAGAATAACAGCAGCAAGCGTAGACGGAGTTGAAGCAACCATTGAAAATGTAAAAAGCGGAAAATATTCAGTAGCAAGACCTTTCTTATTAGTAACAAAAGGAACTGAAAGCGACCTGGTCAAGGATTTCATCAGCTTTACAGAATCTGTTCAAGGACAACAATTAGTTGAAAAAAAACATTACATAGCATCAGTAGATGGACCTGTAGAATACAAAGCATCCGGCTTGTCAGGAACTATTAAGGTTGCAGGTTCTACTTCAGTAACACCATTGATGGAAGTGCTGCAGGAAGCATACAAAGAACTTAACCCAAATGTAACATTTGAAATGCAGTCAAATGGTTCATCACAAGGAATTAAATCAGCTATTGATGGTTCTTATGACATAGGAATGAGTTCGAGAAAGTTGAAAGATGACGAAAAATCACAATTAAATGAACACACGCTTGCAATTGACGGTATTGCAGTAATACTGAACAATGAAAATCCTATGACAGACATTTCATCAGAAAATATTACAAAAATATACACCGGTGAAATCACAAAGTGGTCTGATATAAAATAGTAGTTACCATCCAATAATATACAAAGACAAAGCATATTAATATGCTTTGTCTTTTTTTGAAGTTATAGGTATGAGTAAAATTACTTGTAAATTTTAGCATTTTTAACAAGGATTCATTGACATGAGATCCTAATGTCAACTATAATAGTTTGTGATATAGCTAACAAATAATGATAACATCAGGAGCTAATAACATGAAACTGCAATCATTGAAATATTTTGTAAATTTAGCTGGAACGAAAAGCTATACCAGGTCAGCAGAAGAATGTTTTATTACACAGCCAGCGCTAAGCCGTTCAATATCCGAACTTGAAAATAAATTAGGATGCAGATTATTTATAAGGAACAGCCGTTCTGTTGAATTAACGGAGGAGGGAGAAGTTTGCCTGGCTGAAGCAAAAAAAATAATAAAACATTGTGATACATTGGTTGAGAAAGTAACTAATTCCAATCAACAATTTAAAAACCCTGTCAAAATCGGATATGTTATATATGGTCATTTAGCAGTATTCAATAAAAAATTAAGTCAAATACCAAACAGTAATACAATAAAAATAGAAACAGAATATGATACATTGGCTAGAACAAACGAAAAACTAATGTCAGATGAAATTGATATGGCCATTATTCCTGAGGCTTCCATAACGAGTTTTAATGACTTTAATGCATTCAAATTGCAGAAAAGTCAGCTTTATGTACTTATACCTAATAAAAACGAACTGTTTCATCGTAATTTTGTTAACTTTAATGATTTGATAAATCAGAAATTTATTGGATGGTGTCCGGATGAAACACCGTTAATAAATGATTCACATTCTATGGTTTGTGAAAAGAATGGGTTTAAACCGGAATTTGTGGCTTACGGTAAAAAAATGGGAGATATAATGACTTTATCAATTTTACATAACGCTTTAGGATTTGCATCCTGTAAACTTGCAGTTGTTGATCAAGAAGAATTTAAATTAATTCCTGTATCAGACAGCAAAGAAAATTTTGGCCTTTTGTGCATATGGAAGAAGGATCAAAAAAACCCATCAATTAATAAACTCATGCAATTGCTTGCATAATAATCTATTACATTTTTTTATAGATGGCATATTTAAATGCATTATAGGCATTTCTATATGCTATTTTTGTATGTTAAAATATATACAGCTTTAAGCTAGACGTAATTCAAGGGAGGAGATACGATGAAGAGAAAAATTATAAGCATACTGCTGTGTGTTATGATGGTACTGAGCATAGCAGGATGCAGCAAAGAAGCAGCTAATGAAGTTAAGACAGAATCTTACACAAAGGTTGCAAAAGGTTTTGGAGGAGATGTTACAGTAACTGTAACATTAAAAGATGGAGTAATTTATGATGTAAAGGCTGAAGGTCCAAATGAAACAAACGGTATTGGAAGCAAGGCAATTGAAGAACTGCCGAAATTGATGGTGGCTGCAAATTCTGCAGATGTTGACGGAATTACAGGGGCTACTATAACAAGCAATGCTGTAAAATCAGCAGCAAGAGCAGCTTTAAAGGAAGCAAATGGTGAAGTTGAAACAGTCTTGTCCTTTACACCGGGAACATATTCAGGTGAAGCATATGGAAATACTTCTACGGTTGTAGTAGATGTTACAGTGACTGAAAAAGAAATTACTGACATTAAAATTGCTCAGCAAAATGAAACACCCATATTATTTGACGCTGCAAGAGATACAGTTATTTCTGAAATATTAAAAGAACAATCTTTAGCTGTTGATACAGTATCAGGTGCAACAGTAAGTTCTAAAGCCATTTTAAGTGCTGTAGGAAATGCTCTTGAAAAATCCGGTGCTGATATTGATGCGCTGAATATTTCAAAAGCAAAAGAAAATGTGACTCAACAGGAAATAACAAAGACAGCCGATGTAGTTGTTATAGGTGGAGGCGGAGCTGGCCTTGTATCAGCTATTTCTGCAGCAGAGCAGGGTTCATCTGTAATCGTGCTTGAAAAAGCACCGTTCTTAGGCGGAAATTTAACGGTGTTTGGTGGAATTTACAATGCTCCGGACGAAGAAAAGCAATCAAAAATGGAAATGAGTGAAGCGGTTAAGAAAACAATAGAAACAGCTATTAATACTGAACCTGCAAATGAAGTGCATGCTGCTGCCATTGCCGCTGTGAAGGCTGACTATGAAACGTGGAAAGCTAATGGTTCAGTTGGATTGTTTGACTCATCATCATGGTTTGCTCTTCAAACTTGGAACTCTGGAGATAAAGTTGCAAATAAAGAATTGGTTGATATTATGTGCAATAATGCATATGATGGCTTTACATGGCTGGAAAACATTGGCGTTGAATTCAATGACAAACTGACACAAGGCGCAGGTTCTCTGTATCAAAGAACTCATGGTGCTGTTAAACCTAGCGGTTCCGGATTTATTAATGCTTATGTTGAAACGTTGGAGAAGTATGGTGACAAGGTTACTATAATGATGGAAACACCAGCGGATACATTAATTATGGAAGGGAAAAAGGTTGTTGGAGTAAAAGCAACTGATAAGTTTGGCAATAAATATACCGTGAATGCAAATAATGGTGTTATTTTAGCAACCGGTGGATTTGCAGGAAATGTTGAACTGCGCCAGGAATACTGCGAAGGTGAAAAATGGAAAGATTTAAGCGATAAAGTTTTAACTACTAACTTAAAAGCAATAACTGGTGATGGTATAATTATGGCTCGTGAAATAGGAGTGAACTTAATTCATATGGAACAAATACAACTGCTGCACCTGGGTAATGCATTTACAGGTTCTACAAAAGGAGTTATACCTTACAAGGGAAGAAACTCTGACGAAGTTATATTTGTGAACTCTAACGGTGACAGATTTGTAGCAGAAGATGGACGTCGTGATGTAATGTGCAATGCTATCATAGAACAAGAAGGCGGATTCTATTGGATGATCCACGATTCTAAAAATATCGATCCTAAAAGTGCTGAAGCAGAAAACTTTATAAAAGGCGGATATTTGTACAGGGCTGAAAGTTTAGAAGAGTTAGCTGGATTGATTGGTGTTCCTAAGGAAAATCTTGTTGCCAGCGTAAATGACTACAACAAGTATGTTGAAACAGGCACTGATGAACTCACAGGAAGAAAGCTGCTTGTTGAAACAATTGATGAAGGACCTTTCTTTGCTGCAAAACGTGTTCCGTCTGCTCACCATACTATGGGAGGCGTTGAAATAGATGCTGAAACACACGTTATTTATAAAGACGGTTCTATTGTTGAAGGATTGTATGCTGCGGGAGAAGTAACCGGAGGAATCCATGGAGGAAACCGTGTAGGCGGCAATGCAGTTGATGATACTGTTGTATTTGGAAGAATTGCAGGATATAATGCTGCAAATAAGAAGTAAATAGAAATAAATTTAAGTAATTAGCAAGCAAAACCTCTGGACTGATGTATTTTAAATGCTCTGTTTGGAGGTTTTTATTATTAAGAAATCAGAAAAGTAAGGGAAATTGTTATTGCATATAAACATTTACATTTTGTTTTTTTATGGATATAATTATATATGTGCTGTTTTTAATTCATCAACATACATTAACTTAACTTATAAGATTTTTGTGTGAAAATCAGGAGATAAAATGGAAACTAAAGCTGCGGATTACAATGAAACAAAACAAAATATATTTGACACTGCAAAAACTCTTTTTTATGAAAAGGGTTATTATAACACGTCAATAGGAAATATCTCTGAAGCAGCAAATGTAAACAGAGCTTTGGTATCATATTATTTCCAGAGCAAGGGAAATTTAGCGCTGCACATTGTAAATCAATTCAATACCACAATAACAGAAAAAATAACGTGCAAATTAAAAGAAACAAATGTAGATGTGAATCCGCTTGTATTATTTGCAGTGGAAACCAGGGCTTTTAATTCTTTTAGACGTCTCAATGAAAATTACAGACGTTTTATGAAGGAAGTTTCTCTGGAAAACATATTGACACTGGGAGAAAACTGGATAGTAAGAGCCATCAGGGGCAACACCATTTATGAATATCTGGAAAAGAAACATGATATTTGTTTAAGCGAGGTGGATAGACAAATTTACCAGAGCAGTCTTTCTTCAATAATAAGCGGATTGATAATTGTTCACAGCGAGGGACATATTGATTGTTCTCATGAATACATTGCTGAAAAGGAATGTGAAATGTATCTGAAGATGCTGGGACTGGAAAAAAGCGAAATAAGCATGATACTGCAGGAATCAAAGACAGTGTATGATAATATTGACATAAAGATGGAAAAGAATTTTAATATAAAAATAAAATAATCTGTCGGCAGTTGCCGGCAGATTATTTTTATTATAATTTTTGCATTATTTCATTTGAGAAGCACTTTCTCCGGCAATTCTACCAAATACTATTATATCTGTAATAGCATTTCCTCCAAGTCTGTTGCCGGCATGGATGCCTCCTGTAACTTCACCTGCTGCATATAATCCTGGTATTGGCTGATTATTTGCATCAAGAACTCTTGCAGATGTATCTATAGCCAGACCTCCCATTGTGTGGTGAACTGAAGGTGATCTAGGTGTTGCATAGAATGGTGCTGTCTCAATTTTAGTTCCAAAGTTTGACTTGCCGAAATCTGGGTCAGCTCCTTGTTCTATATAACTGTTGTATTTGTTTATTTCATCAACAAGGGCATTTTTATCCATTCCCAGCTGAACGGCTAAATCTTCCAATGTATCTGCACGGTAGATGCTCTTTGTTTCAACCAATTTTTCTACATCATCGCCCCATACGTTTTTTCCTTCAGGACTGATTCCTGCTGTGTTCTTGTCGCAGATTATGTAGAAAAGCTGATCTTCCTGCTGCAATGCAGCACTTGCCAGTACATCTCTTTCCGCATATTCGTTTACAAAGCGTTTACCATCTTTGTTTACGAAGACTTGAGTTTCTGCACTGCCCCATACGCCGCCTGACAATGATCCTGTTTCAGGATGCGAACTTGGCATAAGCTGAATGAATCCCATTCCTACAAGTTGTGCTCCTGCTTTTTCTCCCATGATGATTCCGTCTCCTGTTGCTGCAGGTGTGTTTGTGGTTTTCATAGTGAGAGGCATTTCAGGCCAGTAAGTGTTGTATTTTTGTCTCATTTCTGGATTTGCTCCAAATCCTCCGGTTGCCATTACAACGCCCTTATTTGCTTTTAATGTTACAGGTGTTCCGTCAGACTTTACTGCTTTTACTCCTGTAACTTTTCCATTTTCAACAATTAGTTCTTTTGCTTCTGTTTCAAGCATTATTTCAGTGCCTAATTTAACTGCTGTATCTTCAAGAGGTTTCAGATAACCAATTCCAGTGTGTTCCAAAGGTGAATGGCTTCTTGGCCAAAGAGCTCCAAGAACTGTACCAACTTCATCGCTTATGTGTGCTCCTAATCCTTCAACCCACTTAAGTGTCGGCAAAGAGTTGTTTGTCATGGTTGTAACCAGTTCATAGTTGCCAGTTATTGTGTTGCCTTGAAGGTCAGTTCTTTTTCCGCCTATGTAAGCATGAATTGTGTGCAGTTCGGGTGAATCAAAAAGAACTGTTGTATCTCCTGCAAGATATTCTTTGATTTGTCCTTGAAGTGTTATCAATGATGGAGCGAAATCTCCGTAATCCTCAGGTTTATCATCAAGATATCCCTTCAGTTCATTTAAAAGAGACTGGTTCATCTTAACGTTTTTTTGCCTGTCAGGATCATATGTGTTGTATTGTCCGCCGGCTCTTATGGTGTTGCCGCCGGTTGAAATGCTTTTTTCAATTACGATTACAGTTGAACCGTCTTCTGAAGCGGATGCTGCAGCAGCAAGTCCTGCTCCACCGCCGCCTATAACTATTACGTCAGCTGTTTTTTCAATTGCTTCACCTGTTTTTGAATCAGCTGATTTTTGTTTTAATGCTTCAATATCTCCCCCTGCTTGCTTCACACAATCTTCAACAGCCTTAAGAATAGCATTGCTAGAATAAGTTGCTCCTGTTATGACATCAACTGCCAATGTTTGTCCTTCTAGAATGCTTGTTCTTATTTTTTCAAGGGCAGCATCTCCAAGCCCTGCAGTTTCTGTCTGGTTTAGTATCTTAATATCCTTTATTTCTGTTGCAGTGAATGTTACTTCTACTTTTACAGGTCCGCCGTTACCTTCAGCTTCTGCAGTGTAAGTACCTTCCTTGAAAAGTGCCTTTGAGTCTTCGCCGGCTGCCGCATCTTTTGAATTTCCATTGCTGCATCCCGCTGCAAGAAGCAATACGAAAATCATCAAGAGGCTAATTAGGCGTTTTTTCTTTCTAATCATTTTATTCTCTCCCGTCAAGTTGTTTTATATTGTTTAATAAAAGTCAAACAATATAAAATCATTATAATAAGCAATATTAAATAAGTCAACAATAAAATTAAACGCATTTAATAAAATATATATGAATATTGAAAATATAGTATTGATTATTATAATAATATTTATAAATGTATTTAAAAAATAGAAAAAGCATTTATGAAAAATATATAACATTTTTAAAAGAAACTGAAGCAGGACATGAATATTTTAAATAGCATTATCTATCCATAACATTTGGTTATTGATGTTGATAAGATTATATTATTTTACAATTATCACACCAATGGATATAGTTAATTAAAAAGCATAATGGAGGAAAACTATGTACATGCAGAAGTATCCTTGCGTATACATGCGCGGAGGCACAAGCAAAGCAGTTATTTTTCATGAAAAAGATCTTCCCGAGGATAAAAGTCTTTGGGATAACATATTTTTAAAGGTGATGGGCACGCCTGACGTGAAACAAATAGATGGAATGGGAGGAACAGTTTCCTCAACAAGCAAAATAGCCATAGTTTCTCCATCAGACAGGGAAGATGCCGACGTAAATTATACTTTTAAGCAAGTTGATATAATAATACCAAGAGTCGATGGAAGTGCTAACTGCGGAAACATTTCATCGGCAATAGGACCCTTTGCTATAGATGAAGGTTTAGTAGAGGCAGTGGAGCCTATAACAGTGGTTCGTGTATTAAACACGAATACAAACAAAATTATTGAGGAGCATGTCCGCGTCAAAGATAAAAGGGCAATGGTTCACGGTGACGAGGTTATTAAGGGAGTTCCCGGCACAGGTTCAAGAATTGATATGTATTTTGAACAACCCGGAGGGGCTGTTACAGGCAAATTATTTCCAACGGGAAATAAAAAAGATATATTTGACGTGCCGGATTTTGGCAATATAGAAGTAACCGTCATTGACTGTTCAAACCCAATCGTCTTTATAAGGGCAAGGGATTTAAAAATAAAAGGAACAGAACTTATTGAACTGAACAACAACAAGGAAGTTATGGAATACATTGAGCGCATTCGCTGCATTGCAGCTGAAAAATGCGGATTTGTGGACAAATGGGAACAAGCCAGGACTATGTCCACTTCAGTCCCTAAGGTATCCATAGTGTCAATTCCACAGGACTATGAAGATATGGACGGAAATAATATAAAAGCATCAGAGATGGATTTGTGCTGCAGGGCAGTTTCAGTTGGAAAACTTCACAAGGCGTACCCCATGACTGTGGCTGTTGGAACAGGAGCAGCAGCTAAAATTCCAGGAACTATTGTAAATGAAATAGCATGTCTTAGTAAAAATTACAGCAAAGACATAATAGTGCTTGGTCATTCAAGCGGAACAACAGAAGTTGACATGAAAATGAATGGTGAAGAAGTTCTTAAGGGCGGAGTTACGAGGACGGCAAGAAGAATCATGGACGGATATGTATATGTAAGGGATTAATATAATGAAGTAATCAAGGGGATATTGTCCTCTTTTTTATTGCTGCTCAATATGTAGGGCTGACGTCGTGTCTGACAGGTATTAGTTTTGCATCCTTTGTGACAGGTATACCATATGAGCATATAATGTAACATAAAATAATTATCTATGGAGGATAACGATGCCTACAAGCATGGATTTTGTACGCCAGTCACTGGAGCTGCACCTTTTTTTTGCACGAATAATGAAAGAACACTCGTTTTTTCTTGAGCTTGGATTTACGCCCAGGGACAGCAATTATACGCAAAGAGCAGATGAATTTAGAATGGAGTTTGACAGGCTGTTAGGAGAAGTTGTTTCACTTTCTAATGGTATAGTAAGCCAAAGTGTACTTAAGTCAGGTGAAGTTATAACACCATATACACTTAAGGCTGAGATGGCATCCTCATACTATACAGGATTGCGCATACCTACTGAACTGACTCAAGAAGAAGCAAGATTGATGGGCTCTGATTCAGTATCTTTTAACCCGAGGATCGAAGAAAGAGTATTTATGATAAATCAATGGGCAATTGACTTAGTTACAGAATTAATTCAGTTTAAAGCAAATATTTTAACCAATGTGCTGTCTTGCCAGATGTTTACTGTAAATTATCCACTTCTCATAGATCACATCATGCGTGAAGCTGATCTTTATTTGCGAATGATTAAGAGACTTCAAAACAGAGAAGTAACAAATATGGAAATGGAAGCTGCGCAGCAGGAAATGTTCTGGAATAGGATAATGGCAGAACATTCAAAATTTATTCGCGGTCTGCTTGATCCTACCGAAGAAGAATTGTTCAATACAGCCAATGATTTTGGGCGTGAGTTTGATGAATTGACTTTAGCTTCAAAAGCTGCTATGGACAGGACAATTCCTTTAGCTCAGGTTACTGATGCAAGTCTCCAAGCAACAGAAGCAATACGCGATTTCAAGGCGCAGGGAACACAGGGATTGATTGAATGTAAGATTAAGTCAATCATCATCCCGTTATTGGGAGATCATACGTTGCGTGAAGCAAATCATTACTTGAGACTTTTGAAAAATTTTGAAAAATAAAATTGCATGTTAGGAAAAAACGGCTAAGATTGAATAAATCATAGTCGTTTTTGATGGATTTAAAATGAAATAAAAAAATATGAAAATATGTCTTGACAATATTACTAATTAGTAGTATATTTTATTCATGGAAAATAAAAAAATCGGTTACGGAAAAGAAAAAGATTTAAGTTTAAAAACATTGATAGCATTATCCAGATGTTATCAAGACGTACACAAAAAAGAAACCAAAACAATCAAAAAGGCAGGCGTCACAGTCTCACAGTTTGCAGTTCTTGAACTGCTGTATCACAAAGGGGACATGAGGGTTTGCGAAATAACTGAAAAAGTTCTTTCAACTGCCGGTAACATGACTGTTATAATAGAAAATTTAGTTAAGGATAATATGGTCACAAGAACCATAGATGCAAATGACAGACGTGTTAATTTGATTAGTTTGACAGAAAAGGGGCGAAAAATAATAGCTGACAATTTTCCTGAACATGTTGACAACATCAATGAAATTTTCAGTGTGTTGTCCACAGATGAAAAGGAAAGTCTATTGAAATTATTGAAAAAATTATCAGGTGTGTAGCAAAGTCAGAAATAATCTTTGAATGCTGCTGCCGATTTTTTTTAAGGATATATTACTAATTAGTAATAATCAAACGAGTAAGATGACAATCTTACAGTATTTAATGATTTGTGCACCCTGGGGTCTCTATCAATGACATGATATTTATTTAAGTAAAATTACTTTTAATATAAATATAAAAGAATCAAAAGGACAAAATAAAAAAATAAAAAATTACGGAGGATAAAATGACAAAAGATTTTTCAACATCGGTTATGGACAGACGTTCATATTATGGAATAAGCAAAGAAATTGTGGTTTCTGACGACAGGATTAAGGAAATAGTGGAGAATGGAATGAAATATACGCCATCAGCTTTCAATTCTCAAAGTGCAAGAGCTGTACTTCTTTTAGACAAACAACATGATAAGTTTTGGAATATTACATTGGAAGCATTGAGAAATATAGTTCCTGAACAATCATTCAAGCCAACAGAACAAAAAATAAATTCTTTTAAAAGTGGATATGGAACTGTGCTGTACTTTGAAGATCAGGCAGTGGTAAAATCCCTTCAGGAGCAGTTTGCCACATACAAGGATAATTTCCCTGTATGGTCTCAGCAATCAAACGGAATGCTTCAATATGTTATATGGACTGCATTACAAAATGAAGGATTTGGCGCATCACTTCAGCATTACACTGAACTCATAGACAAAGACGTTAAAAAAGAGTGGGAAATACCGGACACTTGGAAGTTCATAGCTCAGATGCCTTTTGGAAAGCCAACAGCACAACCGGATGAAAAACAGTATAACTTTTCAAAAGAACAAATTATGATATACAAATAAAACAAAAACAGAAGTTATCTTCTGTCAGACTATTGACAAACCGTAGGGGCGGACTACTGTCCGCCCGGGGCAATTAATTCAAAAAAGTTGTTATCTACGGGAGAGCACAAGGCTCTCCCCCTACGAACTTAGATTTCAAGTTCACGACAATTCCCAATATTAATTAATTTAATGACTTTGTAATCAATCTGACAGAAGTTAATCTTCTGTTTTTGTTTGTCGGAATATTTTAAGCATTAATATGCCTAAGATTAGTATTTTGAAAGTATGATTATAGCTTTGATTTATAATCATCGATTGCATTATGCAGGGCATCGGCTGCTATGTTTGAACATTTTAATTTTTGAGGGGGAAGTCCTCCCAGCGCTTCTGAGACAGCTTCATTTGTTATCATCATAGCCTGGTCCAATGTCTTGCCTTTTGCCATTACAGTCATCATACTTCCGGCAGCTATGGCAGCACCACAGCCAAAGGCTTTGAACATTACATCAGTAATAATTTCTTTATGAACTTTTATATAAATTGTTAACCTATCTCCATCTGAAGGGTTGCCTATATTACCAATGCCATCTGCATCTTTAATTTCACCGGCATTTCTTGGAGCTGAAATATGATCTAAAGCTATATCTGTATACATAACTGTCTCCTTTTTTTCATCTGAACATATATTTCTATATGATTAATATAATATTATATTACCGGCAAATTCATAAGTCAAATATATCTGAAAGAGGGTATAAAATTTATTTTATTCAACAAAATTATATTGTTGACATGGAGTCATTTATATTGTATAATTTGGAAAATTAATTCATACAAAACATATAAGAAATGTATGTAATAGCATAAAGCAAAATAATTTAAAATAAAAGGAGAAAAGAATATGGGAAAAATAAATAAAAGCTTAACAGATTTAATTGGAAAAACACCACTTTTGGAATTGACCAATTATGAAAAAAAGAATAATTTAAAGGCAAAAATAATTGCAAAACTTGAATATTTTAATCCTGCAGGCAGTGTTAAAGACAGAATTGCATTTGCCATGATTGCTGATGCTGAGGAAAAAGGGCTCCTTAAGAAAGGTTCGGTAATAATTGAACCTACAAGCGGCAATACAGGAATTGGAATAGCAAGTGTTGCAACCGCCAAGGGATACAGAACAATTCTAACAATGCCTGACACAATGAGTGTTGAAAGAAGAAATTTATTGAAAGCTTACGGTGCAGAAGTTGTATTGACTGAAGGTGCCAAAGGAATGAAGGGTGCTATTGCAAAAGCAGAAGAACTGGCAGCTGAAATACCAAATTCATTTATACCGGCGCAATTTGACAATCCTGCTAATCCAGCCATTCATTACACCACTACAGGACCTGAAATTTGGGAAGACACAGATGGAAAAGTAGATATATTTGTAGCAGGAATCGGAACAGGAGGAACCATATCAGGAGTAGGAAAATTTCTGAAGGAAAAGAATCCTGATGTAAAAATAATAGGGGTTGAGCCTGAAGCATCACCCATTCTATCAAAGGGAACTGCCGGTCCACACAAAATTCAAGGAATAGGGGCCGGATTTATTCCAAGTGCTCTTAACACTAAAATTTATGATGAAATTGTAACAGTTGAAAATGAAGATGCTTTCAATTCAGGGAAAGAGATTGCCAGATCTGAAGGAGTAATGGTTGGAATATCATCCGGTGCTGCGCTTTGGGCTGCTACTTTAGTTGCAAAGAGACCAGAAAATGAAGGAAAAAATATAGTTGTACTCCTGCCAGATTCCGGTGACAGGTACTTTTCAACTGCATTATTTTCAGAATAGACTATCTAGATAGTAGTAATTATGTTGATTTTTAATGATTAAAAAATAATATTGTTGGTATAAGTTTATTGATATACAAATATATAATAATTGAAAGGAGAAATTTTATGGCGTTTTTAGACAAGATAGGAAAGAAAATAGGTGATGTGGCTGGTTCTGCCACTGATATGGCTAAAGATTTTGCAGAAACAACTAAACTTAACTCCGAGATATCAGCAGAAGAAAAACAAATCAACCAATTATTTATGGAAATAGGCAAATTTATTTTTGAAAGTGAAAAAGATAATCCTGACAGTGCTGTGGCAGAGTTAATTGGAAAAATTAAATTATCACAGCAAACAATAGAGGAACTGAAAAGAAAAATAGAGGAAATAAAGACAGAATAACTAAAAAACAGCACCCAAGGGTGCTGTTTTTACTTAAGTATTCTTCTTCAAGTCAGTTTGATGTTAAATTGAATACGTGTGCATTACAAGTCATTTACCAGAGAAATTTTGCCGGTTGCCATTCCTGATTCGTAATACTCATGAGCTTTAGTTATTTCAGAAAACATGAATTGGTTTTTATCTTTCAATATGCTGATTTTTTCTGCTTCTATGAGTTTTTTAACTTCATTTAATGTTGTTCCTATTTCAGTTCTGTTTGTGTTGGTTAAAATCGGAAGGACAATGAATAATGCTTTAAGCCCTATTGCTTTGCTGTGCATAAGCGATAAGTCCAGTGTAACTCTGGTATTTGTTGTACAAATTGTTCCGTCAATTTTTACAGCCTTGAAGCTGTTGAGAAGATTATTTCCTCCGATAGTGTCAAATACAAAATCAAAACCTCTTCCGCCTGTATATTCATTTACATATTGCTCAACCGGTGTTTCCTTGTAGTTGATTACGTGTGCTGCTCCGAACTTTTTAGCAATTTCACCTTTTTCGTCTCCTGATACAGTTGCATATACTTCTGCACCTAAAAGATTTGCAAATTGGACAGCCATATGCCCAACTCCTCCGGTTGCTCCGTGAATCAATACTTTGTCATGTGTCTTGATATTTGATTTATCAATAATTGCTTTCCAGGCAGTCAAACTTACCAAGGGAAATATTGCAGCAGTTTTAAAGTCAACATTCTTTGGTTTGAGGCTCATCAAGTCCTTGTCAACCAATGTATATTCTGCTAAGGAACCCCATTCATCCTTGACTCCTCCCACATAACCGAAAACTTCATCTCCTTCTTTAAAGTTTGTGACGCCTTCGCCTACTTGTTCCACAATGCCTGAAAAGTCTGCATTCAGAACTGCAGGAAATGGTGGTATAATTGCCGGTGTGAGGCCGGATCTTATTTTAGTTTCCAGGGGATTCAAGCTGCTGGCCAAAACTTTGACCAGGACATAGCCTGATTTTACGTCCGGTTTTTTTATATCCATCATTTCAAATACATCCGGGCCGCCAGTTTTATTTATTACCATTGCTTTCATATGAATACTCCTTTATGTTTTATTACTCTTATACCCATTATATTTAAGTTCAACATAAAAAATAAAAATATACATAAATTCTTCACATTTGTTATGTACAATAAAATAAAAAAGGAGAAAGTAAAATGAAAAAATTATTATATATATTTATAGCTTCAATAATTGTTCTAGGATCGACAAAACAGGCATATGCAGTTAACATGGTGTCAGAGATGGCAGTGAACAAAGGCGGACAGTCAGTGGCTGAATGTGCAAGAACAATGGATAAGGGAGTTTCTGAGTGCGCCAAAGCAGAAGTTTGTGCAGAATAATCCTTTAAAGATTAAAGCTCTGAACATTATGTTTAGGGCTTTTTTATTGCTTAAATCTGCAAATTTTTGAATTTCTTGCATCAGATTGATGGAATATAAATGTTCACGAAGACACAATTAGCGAATATATTATATAAATTACTATTGGAAGGAGAAAAAACATGCAGCAATTTTTCAATCCGAAATCCGGGTGTGTAAGGCTCATGTCTGAACCTAGACAAGCAGAAGCAGAAGAACAAAACACAGTAAATACCACTAGGATGAATCATGAAGACATGTACAGCTTCAACATAGCAATGACAAAAATGATATATCCAAGCCGAAATATTAGTTGGAAGCCTAATGCTGTTATACTTGTTCCTGGTGATAAGTGGCAGTATTCTCTTTGTGCTTCCAGTGTTGTTCATTTTCCCATTAATGCCCCCATAATGTTTACTGAAAGAAATTATCTGCCTGAAATATCAATAAAGGAAATACAAAGAATGGGCCCCACAGGCAATGAGGTTCCTGCCCAGGTGCTAATTGCAGGCCCTGTTTCACGCTCAGTTGAAAATATTCTGAAAATGGCAGGACTGACTGTCTACAGAATAACTGATACAGAGGATGTATATGAATCATGCGTTGAAACAGCAGATTTTAGACTAAATATAATTCCATCAGAATCAGAAGAAGGAAGAAAGGACATCATAGTAATATCAGGCCAGGATTATAGCGAAGGAATAACAGCTTCATTTTATGCAGCACACAAAGGTACACCAATAATATTGGTAGAGCAAGACATAATTCCGGAACCTGTCAGAAATTTCATAAACGATAATAAGGATAAGAATTATTATATTCTGGGAAATGAAAAAACTGTCGGCTCTAAGGTGGAAGAAGAGATAAGTGGAATAATAGACAAAGACGTTATTAGAATCAGCGCAAGCAATCCTTATACCATATCTGTTAAATTTGCGGAATACGCCAGCGAAGTTGATACTTTTGGATGGAAACACAACACAAATGATGGGTGGGCATTTGCATTCGGAGAACTGAAGAGATGGTACAACATTGTTTCAGCAAATTTATTGGCTCATCTTGGCAAGCATACGCCCCTTCTTCTTACAGATAAAAACTATCTTCCGGATGCTGTTGCAGAATATATAGTAAGAGTAAATCCCAAAAAGGAAAATCCGGCAATGCCTCCATACATGCATTCCTATGTTCTGGGAAGCTTCAATGACATAACGCATAATGTGCAGGTTGAAATTGAAAAGGTGCTTGATGTGGATGGAAAAATGAAACATTAGGAACCTGCGCCCTTTGTATACCATATACAGCTTACACAGCTCTGAGTTTTTCAGAGCCCTTTTTATTGAGGAAAATGATGTCAAATTTAAATAAGAATGCTTGACAACCATGCATGTCTACGCTATGATATATGTAGTTGTAATAACTACATATAATCGTTAACGATAAAGGAAAAAATATGGATGATAACTTGGAACTATATGAATACAGCAAACAAATGAGTGAAATAAAACTCATCAAGTGGAATGACCTGCCGAAATTTCCGGTATATTGCGATCAGCTTTTACAAATTGTGAATGATGAATTATCAAGTATGCAGATTGATGACGAAAATCTCCTTACAAAAAGCATGGTGAACAATTACGTGAAGTGGGGAATGATTCCTAAACCGGTGAAGAAAAAATATGATAAACTGCATATTGCAGAAGTTATGGTCATAACCCTTCTTAAGCAAATATTGACAATATCAGAAATAAAAGACGGCATACTGCTGCAGATTGCCCTGCACGGCAACGAAAGAGCCTACGATGCTTTTGTTGAATCATTTGAAGAATCCACAAGAAAGGTATTCAAGCCAATTACGGTGGAAAAAAGCACCTATGTTCTGGAAGAAAGAGAAATCGAATATGACAGATTAGCAATTTCCTCAATTACAACAGCTTTATCAAACAAGCTATTGACTGAAAAAATAATAAAAACAAAAATAAAAAATTATAATTCTAAGCCTTAGTGAGGAGAAAACATGAACGAAAATAAAATAGCAGTACTGACAGATTCCGGCTCAGATGTTCCACAGAATATGCTGGATAAATTCAACATTTATCAGCTTTCGCTCGGCATTAATTACAAGGATAAATCCTATAGGGACAGAATCGACATAACTCCCGAAGAGGTATATGAAAGACTAACGGAAGAAGTTCCTAGCACAAGTCTCCCCACATTGGGAGAAATCCGTGAAATGCTTGAGAAAATAGTTGCTGACGGATACACTCATGTGATTATACCTGTAATATCTTCAGGTCTTAGCGGTACATATAATGCCATCAGACAGGTTTGCAGCGAGTTCCATAATATTAAGACAGCAGTAATTGACACAAAAAATATTGCCCTTGGCTCAGGGTTCTTAGCTGTTTATGCTGCTCAATTGGCAGAAAAAAATCTGAGATTTGAAGAAATTGTCAAAAAAGTTGAGGATAAAATCAAGGATTCTCACATTTATTACAGCATACAAACCCTCCAATACCTCATAAAGGGAGGAAGGCTTGGCCGCGTTGAAGGAATTATCGGAAGCATGCTTCAGATTAAGCCTATTATTGCATGCGACAATGACGGTATTTATTACACGGTTGCAAAGGTACGCGGAAGAAAGCAAAGCATAAATAAGCTGATAGAAATAGTTCAGGACATAATTAAGGACAAGAAAAATTACTACCTCACAATATGCCACGGATATGCAAAGGAAGAAGCTGACATGGTAAAGGAAAAAATGAAGCCATTCATAGATAATGCAGCTTTGTTTATGGAAGGTCAGATTTCTCCGTCCCTTGGAGTTCACACAGGCCCTGGGCTCATAGGAATAGGGTGTTTTGATCTTGGGGATTGATTACAGTTTTGTAATTCTTGTGCAAAATTTATATATGTGATAAAATTAATACAGTTTCCGCATGCATAAATGCTGCTATGGAAGGGAACTGTATTTCTATGTCAGCAGGAATAATGAATAGAAGCAGGAAGGAGCGAATATGAAATCAGACAGATTTTATGTTGCAACTGTTGCATCAGATGCAGCCGATGTTGCTGAAGAATATGAACTTGGAATAGAAATAGACGAATTTTGTACTGCATCCAATATGGATGATGAAAATTTCAAAGAATTGGATTTAAGTGTAAGAAAAAAGATGAAAATTTCACACAGCCATATATTTCATGCCCCTTTCAATGAGTTGTTTCCTGCAGCTGTGGACCCGCTGGCAATTAAGCTTGCAAATAAAAGATTTGAGCAATCTTTCCACCTTGCAGGCAGTTACGGAATAAAAAGAATGGTCGTTCATTCAGGCTATGTTCCTGTGTTGTATTTCAAAAGCTGGTTTCAAGAAAAATCGGTTGAGTTCTGGAAAAAATTCATGAGCAGCAAGACGGATGATTTTCACATTATGATAGAAAATGTGCTGGAGGATGAACCATACACTCTGGCTAAAATAATTGAAGGCATCAATGACAAAAGAGTGTCTGCATGTCTTGACATAGGTCATGCACACTGTAAGTCAGATGTTGATTTAATCGAATGGATTGAAGTTCTGGGTCCGTTTCTTGGGCATGTGCACCTGCACAACAACGATAAAGCATATGACTGCCACTGGCCTCTTGGAAACGGCAGCATGGATATGAACAAAATAATGGAAGCACTTAAAAAAAATTCTCCTGAAAACATCACTTACACTGTAGAAAATCAGGAATGCAGAGAATCTATTCAGTGGCTTGAAGAAAATGGATGGCTGAAATAATAAATTTATTAAAAAGCATTTTAAGAAGTATCTTAAAGTGTTTTTTTATTTTTAATTTCATATTGTAATGTGAAACTAATTTGATGCAATTTATAAATTGCAGGACTGGAGGATATTATGGAAAATTTAAATCCTGAAAAACTCAATGTGGAATTTAGACAGGGAGTAACAACTGAAGAACCAATAGTAAATAGACGTTATACTTTAACACATTCTGACATAACTGCCGAATTGTTTCTGACAATCGGCCTGGAATATGCATATGATAAAATAAACATGATGATGAGGGATGAAGTGCTGGGGGAATGGAGGGATAATAACGGAAGAACATACCTATATGTTTATGTATATGTGAATGGTCAGTTCGGTTCCATTGCTGCAGAAATACGCAATATGGTTTTCAGACGTGAACTTCCTCTGGCACTGGAAGCTATAAGATATGGAGACAGGGAGTTTTTTGAAGCACATCCTGAACTTGATGATGCTGCCATATGGGTGCATTTTGATTCTTCAACACCACAATACGACAAATTTGAGTACTGGGGAACTCCAAAAGATTACAAATAAATATCATAAGTTTGCTTTGGATTTATTAGAGACTATTCATATGAATAAAGTTTCCATCAGGAAGCAAAATAAAGGAAGAAAATATCGGAAGAAAAGAGGAAATAAAACGTACCGTTTAATACAGGTTGATGACAAAGTAACCTTCGACGTTGTCATTCTGAGGGCGTAGCCCGAAGAATCTCATGTTTTCAATAAAGATGAGATCCTTCACTATCGTTCAGGATGACAGCGCCAGGGTTTGTAAATAGTCTGAATAAAACGTACTGTTTTATATGACAAATGTTCAAACCCAAAAGGATAATTTTTGAGAAAGATTCTTTAGATTTTGAAGCTGCAAGAAATATTTATGAGGAGTTTAAGGATAAAGATGTTGAAATAATAAATCTTACATCCAATAAGCTCAAACAGCATATACCAGGTGTTGACCTTGCTTCACAGTATGGAGAAGGAAAAAGAACCCTGGTTGTAGGCACAAAGAAAAGTTTGAAGTTTCAGACATGCAAACCGTCAGCACACTACCAGCTTCCATTGGTTTCCGGATGCATGGGACAATGCGAATATTGTTACTTAAACACCATGCTTGGGGATAAACCATATGTGAAAGTCCATGTTAATGTGGATGATATTTTAAACCAGGCACAAAAATATATTGATGAAAGAATGCCTGAGACAACTGTATTCGAAGGGGCAGCCACTTCTGACCCTGTGCCTGTGGAACCTTACACTCATGCTTTGGAAAAATCAATAATATTTTTCGGAAAAAGTGAAAATGCGAAATTCAGGTTTGTTACAAAATATAATGACATAGATTCTTTGCTTAATCTGGAACACAAGGGTCATACTGAAATGAGGTTCAGCATAAACACATCTTCTGTCATTGACAAATATGAACACATTACAGCTTCCCGTGATAAAAGAATAGAAGCCGGCATAAAGGCTTCCATGGCAGGGTATCCTGTTGGATTTCTCATTGCTCCTGTTTTTATATATGAGGGCTGGAAGGAAGAATATCATGATTTGTTGTTGGAACTAAGGAGCAGGCTGCCGGACGGTTTAAAATATCCTGTAACATTTGAAGTTATATCACACAGGTATACAACAACTGCCAAAAACAGAATTGCTCAAATTTTCCCCCATAATGAGCTACCCATGAATGATGAAGACCGCGTGTTTAAATATGGTCAGTTCGGATATGGAAAGTATGTGTATCCCAAGGAAAGTCTAGATGAAATTAAGAAATTTTTTGCAGAAGAAATAGAAAGTCTTTTCAGCAACAAGGAAGTCAAATATATCATTTAATAAGGAAGGGCCATTTATGGCCCTTTAATTTTTTGCTACCGTTTTGCTGAAAGCGTTGCAATATTTATAAGCTTTTTTTTGTAATTTTTCTGATTTCTCCTGTACTTGGCTATTGACATGTAATCCATGTATTCCTTATCCCTCTGCCTTTTCATTTGTGCATAATCCTTTAATAGTGCAGTTTTAAACTCCTCATGAGACATACCCATTGTTGTTCCCCCTTACATATTTTGTGCAGTTAATTGTCGTAGAGAATAATTAGTTTATTAACTATATGATGGTTTTATAAAAAGCATACATTGAAAATTCATTGGCAAAATCCCAAATGTAAAATAACCTTGAAATTTTAGAAGTAAATAATTACATGAATTTTACAATTACATGCTTTTTATTTTACTTAGGGGTCGTATACTGAGTCCAAGATAAAACTTAAAGGAGAATAAAATGAAATCTAAAAAAATATTAACTTTAATATCATCACTATTGATTATGACAATTGCATTTGCAGGATGTTCAAATAATGGAACTGAAGCAGCAAAGCCTGCTGCAGGTTTTAATCCAGAATCCTCAATAACTGTAGTAGCAAGGGATGCAGCTTCAGGAACAAGAGGAGCATTCCATGAACTAATGAAAATAAAAGTAAAAGAAGGGGACACTGAAATAGACAAGCTTGTTACTGGAGCACTGGAATTCGACGGAACCGACAAAGTTATAACAGCTGTTGAAGGAGATTTGTACGGAATAGGATATGTTTCTTTAGGTTCAGTAAGTGACAGAATTGCTGCAGCCAGTGTTGATGGCGTGGAACCTACTATTGAAAATGTTAAAAACGGCCAGTACAAGGTAGCAAGACCATTTTTACTTGTAACAAAAGGAAATGAAAGTGAGCTGGTGAAGGATTTTATTGCATATACAGAATCTGTACAAGGACAAAAATTAGTTGAAGAAAAACATTATATTTCATCAGTTGAAAACCCAAAAGAATATGAAGCTAAAAAATTATCCGGAACTATAAAGGTTGCCGGTTCAACATCAGTATCTCCTCTTATGGAAAAACTGCAGGAAGCATACAAGGAACTCAATCCTGATGTAGTGTTTGAAATGCAGTCAAACGGTTCATCACAGGGTATAAAAGCTGCAATTGACGGCTCATATGAAATTGGAATGAGCTCAAGGGAATTGAAAGATGAGGAAAAATCACAGCTTAATGAATATACTCTGGCAATTGACGGCATAGCTGTAATATTAAACAAAGAAAATACAATAACTGATATTACATCAGAAAATATAACAAAGATTTACACGGGAGAAATAACCCAGTGGTCCGAAGTTAAATAACAATTATTTAATAAATTTATATTCCACAAGTTGTAGGGGAGGACCTCGTGTCCTCCCGCATAATTAACTCAAAAACCATCTTTTAATTAAGATGGTTTTATTTTTTGAAATTTGATTTAGGTCAAAGTGTTTTGAAAAAATATGCTGTATATTCAAGATATAACAATTGGAGGGAAAATATATGAAAAAAGTTGCTTTACAAATGGAAGAGCTTGTGTGCCCAAGCTGTGCGAAAAAAATAGAAGGGGCGCTTAAAAAAACTGACGGAGTTAATGAAGTTAATATTTTGTTCAATGCAAGCAAGGCAAAAATTAGTTTTGATGAAACAAAGACTGATGTGGAAAAACTTTCGAGAATAATTCAAGACCTGGGATTTGAAGTTCTCAGTGTAAAATAATCATGGGAAGTTTCTCATTATTTTTATAGGAGATAACATGAAAAATAAAAAAAATATTTTAATAATATCTGGAGCATTGATCATTTTTTCATTCATTTTAAAGTACATAGACGCAAATTCTTATGCTGAAGATGCATTAATGATTGCAGCAGCAATTACAGCAGGATACCAGACAGCCAGAAATGCAGTGGTGTCTCTTAAATACAGGGTGCTTGGCATTGAGGCGCTGGTGACAGTGGCTGTAGTTGGAGCAATATTCATAGGAGAATACTGGGAAGCTGCTGCTGTAACATTTTTGTTCATGCTGGGCTCATACCTTGAATCGCGAACTCTTGAAAAAACCAGGTCATCACTGAAGTCTCTACTTGAGCTTGCGCCTGTTACTGCAACTGTGTTCAGGGATGGAAGAGAAGAACGAGTATCTCCTGATGAAGTTCACACCGGCGAAAGAGTTATAGTTAGACCCGGAGAAAAAATTCCCGTTGACGGCATTGTGATAAAAGGCAAGGCTTCCGTAAACCAGGCTGCCATAACCGGAGAATCAATTCCTGCTGAAAAGGAAACAGGTGACAGTGTGTTCAGTACAACTGTCATAGAAACAGGATATCTTGAGCTGGAAGCCCTGCGGGTAGGGGATGACACAACATTTGCCCGCATAATGGAAATGGTTGAAGAAGCACAGGATTCAAAGGCTCCAACGCAAAAGTTCATCGAACGCTTTGCCCAGTACTACACTCCAGGCATCATGGTTTTATCCATTTTTGTGTACCTGGCAACAAGAGATATTGAACTTACCCTAACGCTTCTTGTAATATCATGTCCCGGTGCAATGGTAATATCTGCTCCTGTTTCCATAGTGGCAGGCATAGGAAATGGAGCAGGGAAAGGAATTCTTATAAAGGGCGGCGAGTATCTGGAGAAAGCCGGAAAAGTTGAGACGGTTGCATTTGACAAGACCGGAACTCTTACTGTGGGCAAGCCGGTTGTGACAAATATTAAAGCATTTGAAGGTACAGAAGATGATATTCTTCGCATGGCTGCTCCTGTTGAGGTTCCATCAGAACACCACCTTGCAAAGGCAATAGTTCAGGAAGCAAAAGACAGGAAAATAACCATAGCTAATACAGAAGATTTTGAAGTTCTGTCCGGCTTTGGAGTCAAGGGAACTGTAGACGGTAAAAATATTCTTGTGGGCACCAGGAAGCTAATGGCTGGAGAAGGCATAATTATTTCCCAAGAAATAGAAGAATATCTGCAGGGCGAGGAAAACAACGGACAGACAGCAGTACTGGCTGCAAAGGACGGCAAAATTATAGGAGCAGTATCAATTTCTGATAAAATCCGTGAAGAAGCATATGGCCTTGCAGATAGACTAAAAAAGGCAGGAGTCAAAAAGGTTGTTATGCTTACAGGAGACAATGAGAGGACTGCTAAGGCAGTTGCTGCAAAACTTGGACTGGATGAGTATTTTTCAGAGCTTCTGCCTGAAGACAAGGTTTCAAAATTAAAAGAGTTGAAAAATAACTCCACTGTTGCTATGATAGGAGATGGAATAAATGATGCCCCGGCTCTGGCAGTTGCTGATCTAGGAATTGCCATGGGAGCAACGGGAACTGATGCAGCAATGGAAACAGCTGATGTTGTACTCATGTCAGACAATCTGACGAGGCTTACATATACATTTGGGCTGAGCAGAGCCACAATGAGAAACATGAAGCAAAACATTTATTTTGCAGTGGCTGTTGTATTTACACTTCTTGCAGGAGTTCTCACTAAAAATGTATTTATGGCTTCAGGTATGCTTATTCATGAAATAAGTGTTCTTTTGGTAATCATAAATGCAGTAAGGCTCATGAACTACAAAGAAAAAATTTAAGGGAGGTACCAGGTGGAGAAATGCACGTGTTGTTCCTGTCATGAAAAATTGTGTATTGACAATGTGCCCATATTTCATGACTTGACTTTGGAAGAAAAAGAAAGCATTATGAATGCTTCTGTTCACAAGAAGTTTAAAAAGGGTGAGATAATATTCACTCCCGGTGATTCTTTTGAGAACTTGTTTGTAGTAAACAAGGGAATTGTAAAAATCTATAAAATCTCTGCCATCGGCAAGGAACAGATTTTGAGAATCCTTGAACCCGGTGATTTCATGGGGGAACTTTCATTGTTTTCAAACACAACATTGAGCAATAACGCAGAAGCCATTGAAAACACTGAAATATGCATAATTAATGGCGTGACAATCAAGGCGCTTTTATTGAAAAAGCCTGAAATAGCAATTAAATTTCTTCAGTCCTACACAAAGAGGATTGAAGAAAGTGAAGAGCTTATTGAGCAAATAGGACTTCGTGATGTTGAGCAGAGGATTGCAAACTACCTGTTGCTTGAAATTGAAAAAAATGCAATAGAAGACAAAGACAATGAATTTGAAATAACTTTACCTGTGAGCAAGAAGGATCTTGCTGCGCTTATTGGAACTTCTCAGGAAACCCTGAGCCGCAAACTTTCCGTTTTCCAGGACAATGACATCATAAGGCTGAAGGGTCAAAGAAAAATAATCGTTAAGGACATGGAAGTCTTAAAACAAATGAGATAAAAATAATGAGATAAAAAAATACCCTGGAACCAGGGTATTTTATTTTACAATTTTTCTTCAAGTTCAAAAAGTCTTGGGAACAGGATGTTGCTTTCAAGGTGAATATGCTGGAACACGTCTGATTCCAACTCATGAAGCTTTTTGTACGTCAATTCGTATGTTTCACATCCGTCTTCCGGAGCTGTGAAATCATCAGTGATGTCCCTAAGTTCCTTGAGAATGTTGCCTGCTTCTGTGTGTTCATCCTGAAGCTCACGTATTATTCTGACAGCTTCCTTGAGGTCCGCAGCATTGTTTGTTTCTTCAAACTTCTTGATTGCAGGGTACTGAACAGCTTCTTCCTTTGCCAGGTGAAGTTCAAGTTCCATTTTTATGGTGTGGAACAATTTGTGCACCTTGGAAAGCTCCGGATGGTGTTCACCGTGAACTCTCAGTATTGTTGTTGCAAGTTTGCTGATTCTTGGCAGTTCCGACCACAGGTATGCATGGTGTGTGTTGACAATATGGTCTGTAAGCTGGCTTAATGGTGCTTCCTGCCATGCTTTGTCACTTAAATCATTTTCAGCCGAGTAGTCTTCGTACAGGCTGTTAAGTTTGTTTATAAGCTCATCTTCGTTGATGTTTTGTTCTTGCAATGCTTCTTGAAGAGGTCTTTCACCTCCGCAGCAAAAGTCAATTCTGTATTCTTTAAACAACTCTTTTGATTTAGGAAATTCAGTCGCAATGGTTCCGATTTTTTGTGTGCTGTTAAATTTGTTCATAGTTCCTCCTATATTTAAATTATTTTATCTGTCTTATTTATAGTTTCATTTTAATATGTTTTTATGATAATGACTTTGATTTAAATCAATTTTTAAAAATACTTTTTATATTCAATATTTTTTATAATGAAATGGATTAATAATATTGTTATGGAAAAAATTCACACCTATTTATTATGTTTCAGTTAATGTTTTCATGGTATAATTAATTTAAGTAAAATGAAGGGGTAATGTTATGAAGAAAAAAAATTTGTACAAGTACATATTTGCTTCGCTGTTAGTTACGGCGACAGTAGCTGTTAATTTTGTTCCAAAAGTTTATGCAGACACACCTATACAGCTGGTTATAGACGGTGACAAGGTGACAGCCGATCCTGAGCCGTTCATAAAAGATGATCGTACGCTTGTTCCAATCCGTGTGGTTGCAGAAAATCTTAATGCTGAAGTATCTTGGGATAATGATAACAGAATCGTACATATTTCAAAGGACGGCAATGAAATTGAGCTTCGTATAGACAGCCATCTTGTTGAATACACAAATGAAGACGGCACATCATATAGCATGCTTGATGTGGCTCCTTTAATAAAAGAAGACCGCACATTTGTACCCATCCGTTTTATAAGCAACGCACTTGGTGTTGGAATTGAATGGGACAACAATAAAAGAACAGTATATGTGGACTCAAGCGTAGAATCAGAAGTGGTTCCGTTTTTTGATGTTGAAATTTCTTCTGTTGAATCAGGACAGACTATTGAAGGAACAACATATCTTGAAACTGTTATGCCTACTCAAGCTCCAAAGGGTGCTACAGAAATCAAGTACCTGCTTCTTGACAGAGACACTGCAAGGGGGTTTGTAGTGGCAAGAGGAACTGACCTTGCAGCATTGTATAAGTGGGTGCCTGCGATGGAAGACAATGGTGAAAAAGTTCTGGTTGCTGCCTTTTACGATGCAAAAGGAAACTTCCTGGCCGGCCATGCAATACCAGTGACTGTAGACATAAATCCGGATATTAAACTTACAGGCCTTAGTGAAGGGGAGCTGGTTACAGAAGACAGAGTGCCTCTTGCTGCTGAACTTAATTTTTCAGCTGCTTATGTAAAATATGAAATAATTAATCCTGACACGGATGCTTACTATATATCTTCAGGACTTGACCCGCTGGGAGGATTTACAATGATTCCTGTTATGGAAGACAACGGAAACATGACGCTGAGGGTCATTGCATTTGACACGGCCGGCAATGAGTATTCCAGCAAGAAAGTAAATGTAAAGGTAGATGTTGCCAGAAAGCTCAGTCTTGGGGGAGTAACGGAAGGACAAACAATTGACAAGTCCGTAAATCTTTTTGTTTCAAAAAATTTCAATGTTTCTACAGCGGAATATGTTGCAGTTGATCTGAACACAGGAAAAGAAACAATTATCAGCAACAACTGGTTTCCTGGTCCAGACATGGCTGGCAACAAACAGCTTTATGCAAGGGTTAATGACACAAACGGTAATATTTACACAAGCAATAAGATTACTGTAAATGTCAAGGGAACACCACAGATTCTGCTGCAGGGTGTAGGACCGGGACAAGTTGTATCCGCACCGGTAAATCTCAAGGTTAAGAGCAATGTTACACTTGACAGTATCAAGTATATTCTCACGAACAATGCTACAGGAGAAACAAAAATAATCGGTGAAGGAAGCTATCTCGCTGAATATGCATACACTCCTGAAACAGGCATAGAAGGAAGCTACAGCATAAAAGCAGAAGCAAAATATCAAGGCAGCACAATAAAGACCGAAGAAGTAAACTTCAGTGTTTATACAAAACAATTGTATGCAGCAAAACCCATAGTTGAAAAGGAAAAATACATGGACTTTGCTTCGAAACTGGCAACAGATGCAAAGGAAGTCACAGGAATGTCAGCTGCGCTTCAGACAGCACAGGCAATACTGGAGACAGGCTGGGGACAAAGCGTTCCTGTTGATAAGTATGACGGACAATTATCTAATAATTTATTCGGTGTAAAGGGAACAGGAACTGCAGGCTCGGTAACATCAAACACCTGGGAAGAATACAACGGAGTTTCATTCAGAATTGATGCTGAGTTCAGGGCTTACAACAACGTAAGCGAAAGCTGGGCAGACCACAACGAACTTCTTCTCACAAAAAGCAGGTACCAGCCATTCAGGGATGTTATGTTTGACAGCACACAGGGAGCATGGGCTCTTCGAAGATGCGGATATGCAACAGATTCGCAGTATTCAGTCAAACTGATAAACATAATTAATCTTTATAATTTGAAATCACTTGATGAAATAACAATATAAATAGTAACAAAATGAGGCACATCTAAGTGCCTCATTTTTTGTACCGTGATGCGGAATGTACGGTCCGCTATGTGGAACCAGGCATTTGTATTTTAGAAAAATTTACAGTATAATTATTTAAAAATATATAGCCAAAGGAGGTTTTACGACTATGTACGGTTACTGGAAAACGATTTTAAGAATTAACTTAACTGACCATACTTACAGTACAGAAACTTTAGATGAAAAATACCTAAAACTGCTTTTAGGTGGTGCTGCACTTGGTGCTAAGATACTGCTGGATGAGGTAAAACCTAAGATTGATCCGCTGTCTCCTGAAAACAAGATAATATTTTCCCTTGGTTTTATGCAATCTGTTAATTTTCCCGGAAATGCCAAATGGACTGTAGTAACTAAAGGTCCGCTTACCGGTTCATTTCTTGATTCTGCCGGAACAGGGGCATGGGCTCCTCAATTGAAGAAGGCAGGCTATGATGTTCTGGTTGTGGAAGGAAAATCAGAGTATCCTGTATATATTTTCATCAATGATGACAAAGTTGAATTTAGGGATGCTTCTTCAATATGGGGAAAAGACACTATAGAAACTTCAAAGATTATAAAGGAAGAATTAGGAGATAAAAGAATAAATGCCATCAACATAGGACCTGCAGGAGAAAATTTAAACCCTATTGCCTGCATAAGCTGTGACGGGCATTCATTTGCAGGAAGAGGCGGCGCAGGAGCCATAATGGGTTCTAAGAATTTAAAGGCCATAGCCGTGTGGGGAACAAAACAGGTTCCTGTGGCTGATTTGGAAGGTTCTCAGGAACTGGCCAAGGAACTTTTCATAAGGCTTCACGAAACTGCAAAAGGAGGCGGAGGAACTCCCGATGTTATGGTTCCCCTAGAGGAACTGGGAGATGTTCCCATTAAGTATTGGAGAGGTGATGTATGGCACCATGGCGCTAAAATGATAGGCACTCCAAGATATACAGAGTTGCTGAATGTAAAGCCGCTACCTTGTCAAAATTGTCCTGTTGGCTGCCACAGACATATAAATTTGAAATTGAAGGATGGAAGCATATTGGACGGAAATGGTCCGGAGTATGAAACTCTTGGAATGCTTGGAGCTTCTCTTTTGCTTGATGATCTTGAAGCAATTGCTGTTGCAAATGACAGAGCAAACAGAAGTGGTATTGATACTGTATCCTTAGGTTCATATATCGGTTTCGTAGTAGAATGTTATGAAGCAGGTTTCTTAAGTGCAGAAGAAATAGGCATGGTTCCAAGATGGAATGATGAAGAAACACTTTTGTACCTTGAGGATAAAATATCACGCTTAGAGGGGATAGGAAGTTTATTCAGGAAAGGAATAAGAGGAGCAGTTGAAATAATAGGACAAGAATCTGCTGGAATTGCAGTTGAAGTAAAGAATCTGGATTTGCCTGCCCATGATCCAAGGGCCGTGTACGGTCTTGCAGTCAATTACGCAACAAGTCCACGTGGAGCCTGTCATGAACGTGGAAATCCTCAAGCCAGTGCACTGGGGCTTTTCTATCCTGATTGCGACATGGATTCTCCTCCTGAAAGATTTGACGAAGACAGTGCGGGCTACTGTGCATATGTTTATCAAAATACAAGCATGCTTTTCAACAATTTGACCATGTGCAAATTCATGGTTAATAACGGTGGCCTCACAGTAACTGAAATAGGAAAAGAACTTAAAGTTTCAACAGGCCTTGATTACACAAACAGGGATCTTCTCAAGACTTCAGAAAGAGGCATTGCACTTCAAAGACTCATAAACGTAAGAGACGGAATGAGCCGCAAGGATGATACACTGCCGCCTAAAATGCTGCAGGCTGCAGTAATCGGAGGCAGAGCAGGAAAGAGTCCTGCAGCCTTTGACAAAATGCTTGATGATTATTATAAATTAAGAGGCTGGGATGAAAATGGAATACCAACTGCAAAAACATTAGAGGATTTGGGACTTGAGGATTATATTCCAATGCTGACTTAGATGTGGGGTGAAAATATGGTAAAGGTGAAATTTTTCGGTGTTTTGTCTGCCAAGATGCCGGAAAAAGACAATGAAGGGTACTGGATAACAGAAGGCATGGGAAAGACTGTCAGAGAGCTTCTTGATTCATCTCCCATTAAGGACACAAATATAAAATACAATATTTTTGTAAACAATGAAAGACGTGATCCAAGCTGTGTTCTTGAAGAGGGGGACATATTAACAGTTATACCACTGCTGGCCGGGGGTTAATAAAAATATTATTGATTAAAATATAAGGAGGAAATATTATGTTTAAAGCAAACGTTGGTTCGTGTACATCTACTAATGCCTTTGAGGCAGGAAAAACAGCAGGAATGAAAGCAGCTGAAGGATTAAGTAATCCGAAAGTGGCTTTCATGTACAGCAGTGTGGCATATGACCAGGATGAACTTATTAAAGGCGTAAAAGAAGCAATGAACGGAGTTCCTGTAATAGGAAACACATCATTTACAGGAGTTATAACACCTGAAGGATTTATTACCGGAGATGCTTTTGTTGGCATCATGGCCATGGAAGATGATATGACTGTAGGTGTTGCAGGAATGCCAAAGGGAATTGATGCAATTACAACAGGTGAAGAAGTTGCAAAAAAAGCTCTTGAAAATGCAGACAGATCTGATTCGCCGGATTATTTTTACATGGTAGCTCCTCCGGGAGAAGAGGAATTTTATCTGAAGGGTATCACAAAGGTTGTAGGCAGAGTACCTTTCTTTGGAGGAAGCGCTGCTGACAATACAATATCAGGAGAATGGAAACTGTTCACAGATAACGGTTCATTTGCAGACGGTGTTGCTGTAGCATTTTTCTATACAAATAAGAAATTTGCCAATAAGTTTACAGGCGCTTACAATGAGACTAATAAATCAGGTGTTATTACAAAGGTAATAGGAAACAGAGTTCTTGCAGAAATAGATGGTGTACCGGCACTTGAAAAATATGCAGAGTGGAGCGGTAAAAACACTAAGGACCTGCTAGGCATGAATCTTCTTGGAGCAACTATATGTGCCCCGCTTGGAGTTAAGGACCGCCTTGGTGACCTGGTGGCAATCAGGCATCCTATGAACGGAAATGAAGATAATACCATGAACTTAGGAAACAACATAGCTGTTAACACGGCAATAATTTACATGGAAGGTTCCGTTGATGAATTAATATCATCAACAGGCAAGACATTAAATGAATTGAAAGAAAAACTTGGTGCAAATCCTGGTGCTTATCATCTGGTTCATTGCGGAGGAAGAAGGGCAGGAATAGACAGCAGAATTGATGAGGTCGTTAAAGAAATCAAGGATGCTGCAGGCGATGTTCCATTCATTGCTGAATTTACATTTGGCGAATACGGATATGAACAAGACGGCATTAATACATGCGGAGGGCTGATGCTGTCCTTTACAGGATTTTCAAAATAATAATTAGGCTGACACCAATATGCGGTGCCAGCCGTTTTTTGTTTTATTGCTTATATCCGAGACGTCTTGAAATTTCAATAGCAATACTGACAATGTAATCAGCCACGTCATTTATTTTTTCATCAGGCAGCTGTTCTAAGTTTCCGCTTCCGCTGACAGCAGCAATTACTTCGCCTCTGTAATCGTAAATTGGTGCAGCAATGCATCGCTGTCCCATAATCTGTTCCTGGTTATCCATAGCCCATTTCTGTATTCTTATATTTCTAAGGTGCTTCTTCAATTCCTTTAAATCGCAGATGGTATTTTCAGTATATCGTACAAACGTGAAGTCTGCCATAATATCTTCAAGCTCTGTTTCAGACAGAGAAGAAAGCAAACATTTTCCAAGAGATGAGCAATAAGCAGGGGCGCGGTAACCTATTTGTGTATACAACCTCATATGTGTATATGTCTCAAGTTTTTCAATGTAAACAACATTTTCGCCGTCAAGTACTCCCAGATGTGATGTAAGATTGTATTTTGAAGATAATTCTAATAGGTATGGGCGAGCCTCAGTTTGAAGTTCCAGTTCATTAATATGGCAGCCCACTATTTCTATTAATTTCAATCCTAATTTATACTCGCCATTTTTGTTTTTTTCAACATAATTTCTCGCGTATAATGACGATAAGATTCTATGTACGGTAGTTTTGTGCAATCTTGTTTTTTTTGATATTTCAGTGACGCCTATTCCTTTTTGTTGTGTTGACAGAAGTTCAATTATATCCAGAGTTCTGTCAATAACTTGAATATTGCTGTTCTTATCTTCCATAACCATACGTTTCCCCCTTAGACATATTGCAATCTTGACGGTAATACTTATATTTTACTCGAATGAATGGTATTAGTCAACATAACAAGGTTCGGTTGACTTTTCTTTTAAATAATGTATGTCAAAAACTTAGTTGTTTATTATTGTTAAAGATGTATAATTAGGGTATAATAATTCCAGAATTGAAAAAAGGAGTAATTATGAACAGAATTGACAACAGACAAAACGATGAACTGAGAAATGTAAAAATAACAAGAAATTATTTGATGCATCCGGATGGTTCAGTTTTAATAGAGGTAGGAAACACAAAAGTAATATGTACTGCAATGGTTGAAGAAAGAGTTCCTCCATTTCTGAAGGGAACAGGCAAGGGATGGGTTTCAGCCGAATATTCAATGATACCGGGCTCTACAAAGACCAGGAAGTCAAGAGATATAAATAAATTGAAAATAGACGGAAGGTCTCAGGAAATTCAAAGACTCATAGGCAGAAGCCTGAGATCCGTTGTTGACCTGGGCATTATAGGTGAAAGAACAATTTGGATAGACTGTGACGTAATTCAGGCTGACGGAGGCACAAGGACTGCATCTATCACCGGAGCATTTGTTGCTATGGCAGATGTATTCAAGGGTCTAATAGATAAAAAAATGATTGAAAAGATGCCAATAAAGGCATTTGTTTCAGCGGTTAGCGTTGGAATAAGCGGAGGCAATACAATACTTGATTTATGCTATGAAGAGGATTCAGCAGCAGATGTGGACATGAACATAGTTATGACAAACAAAGGCGAATTTGTTGAAGTTCAGGGCTCAGGAGAGGAAGCAACATTTTCTCACAGCCAGTTTATGGACCTTGTTACTTTGGCAACATCAGGCTGCCAGAAGCTTTATAAGATACAAAGAGAAGCGCTGGGAGAAGAAATCAGCGGGGAAATAGGAAAATGAGAAGAAAGATAATTTTATCCAGCGGAAATAAGCATAAAATAAATGAAATAAAAGACATTCTCAAAGATACAATTTTCGATGTGGTGTCAAAAGACGATCTTGGATATTTGGATTTTGATGTTGAAGAAGATAAGGACACTCTTGAAGGAAATGCATTCAAGAAAGCAGAAGAACTTCACAAACTTGTGAAGGGGATAGTGATTGCCGACGACACGGGACTTTTTGTGGATGCATTAAACGGCGACCCTGGAGTTTATTCTGCAAGATATGCAGGAGAGCCTGTATCCTACAAGGACAACAACAAACTTCTGCTTAAAAATCTTGAAGGTGTTCCAATGGAAAAAAGAACTGCCACATTTAAAACAGTGATGGCAGTCGTTTTGGAAGATGGAAGTCGACTGATGGCAGAAGGAGAATGCAAGGGCAAGATTGCATTTGAGGAAAGAGGAACAAACGGCTTTGGATATGATCCATTGTTCATAGTTGATGGATGGAATAAATCATTTTCTGAAATGACAGAAGAAGAAAAAAACCAAGTGAGTCACAGAGCAAATGCACTCATGAATTTAAAGGAAAAGCTGGAGGAAGCTAGTGAAGGTTCTTGTAATTAGCGATAGTCACGGAGCAGTGTTTGAAAGCCACATAAATGAAATCAAGACACATGGAGACTATGATATTTTAATCCACTGCGGTGACAAGTACAATGATGCACAGAAGTTTGCGGACAAACTTAATATAAAGACAGTATACCAGGTTCCGGGAAACTGTGATTACAATGTTTTAGAGAAAGGGATTATCTTCAAGGAAATAATGGGGAGAAATGTTCTCATTACACATGGACACATCCACAATGTCAAATACAATCTTGATGCCTTAAAGAAATTTGCTGAAGAAAACAATGCTGACGTTGTATTGTTTGGCCACACCCACGACCAGCTGGCTGAATATGTGGACAACACATTGTTTTTTAACCCGGGAAGCACAATTTTCCCAAGAAGGGGAAATGGAAGCTACGGTATACTTGAATTTACAGACAATGATATAAAATGCAGCGTCATGACGCTGGAAAATTAAACAATGCATGCAACTGCCTTTTCAATGCCAAAAAAATGGGTTATGATAAGGCAGTTTTTAGTTGACTATGTATACTAAAAGTAATATAATGAAGCGAACATACGTTTATGTGTAGAGGTGCGTTATGGGAGAATTTAAAATAAAATCAGAGTTCAGGCCAACAGGCGACCAGCCGGAGGCTATTCTTAAAATTACGGAAGGTTTAGAGAAAAATTTAAAGTATCAGACCCTTCTTGGAGTAACAGGTTCAGGAAAAACCTTCACTATGGCAAACATCATCGAAAAGGTTCAAAAACCTACGCTGATTCTTGCCCACAACAAGACGCTGGCAGCACAGCTGTGCTCGGAATTTAAAGAATTTTTTCCGGACAACGCAGTTGAGTACTTTGTAAGCTACTACGACTACTATCAGCCTGAGGCTTACGTGCCCAGCAGCGACACTTTTATTGAAAAGGATGCATCCATCAACGATGAAATAGATAAACTGAGACACTCGGCAACTGCTTCTCTTTTTGAAAGAAAAGATGTAATAATTGTAGCCAGCGTTTCATGTATATATGGCTTGGGGAGCCCTATTGACTATGAAAATCTTGTATTGTCTCTTAGACCGGGAATGGAAAAGGGAAGAGAAGAAACTATAAAGAAGCTTGTGGAAATTCAATACAAAAGAAATGACATAAGCTTTACACGAGGGACGTTTCGTGTCAGAGGAGACACAGTTGAAATATTCCCTGCATCATCTTCTGAAAATGCAATCAGGGTTGAATTTTTCGGCGACGAGATCGACAGAATAACAGAAATAAACACAGTCACAGGAGAACTTATAGGCAGGAGAAACCATATTTCAATTTTTCCTGCAACTCACTATGCCACAACGGAAGAAAATGTACAAAGAGCAGTTGTAAGCATAAAAGAGGAGCTTGCAGAAAGACTTAAAACTTTTGAAAGTGAAAACAAACTTCTGGAAATGCAAAGACTTGAGCAAAGAACGAACTATGACGTGGAAATGCTTCAGGAAATGGGATACTGCAACGGAATAGAAAACTATTCCAGGCATATAAACAACCTCCAGCCAGGCATGAGACCATTCACGCTTCTGGACTATTTTCCAAAAGATTTCTTGATGATAATAGATGAGTCACACGTTTCTGTTCCTCAGGTAAGGGGAATGTACAACGGAGACAGAGCCAGAAAAACCACGCTTGTGGATTACGGCTTCAGACTTCCTTCGGCTCTTGACAACAGGCCGCTGAAGTTTGATGAGTTTGAAAAAATAATAAACCAGGTTGTGTTTGTAAGCGCAACTCCGGGACCATACGAAGCTGAACATTCTCAGAATGTTGCTGAGCAGATCATCCGTCCTACAGGGCTTCTTGATCCTCCTATTTATGTTCGTCCCGTTGCTAATCAGATTGACGATTTGCTCAATGAAATAAAAAGATCAACATCAAAAAATCAAAGGGTTCTTGTTACAACCCTTACTAAGAAAATGGCTGAAGACCTTACGGCTTATTTCAAGAATACAGGCATAAGGGTAAGATATCTTCATTCTGACATTGATACCCTTGAAAGAATGGAAATAATCAGAGACCTGCGAGTTGGAGAATTTGACGTGCTTGTGGGAATAAACCTTTTGAGGGAAGGTCTTGACTTGCCTGAAGTTTCTCTTGTTGCCATACTTGATGCCGACAAGGAAGGATTCCTGCGCTCGGAAACATCTCTCATTCAGACAGTGGGAAGAGCAGCCCGCAACGTGGATGGCAGAGTAATAATGTATGCTGACAAAATGACAGGTTCCATGGATAGAGCAATAAATGAAACAAACAGAAGAAGAAAAATTCAGGATGAGTACAACAAACAGCACAACATCACTCCGCAGTCCATAATCAAGGGTGTGAGAGACATAATTGAGGCAACAAAGGCAGCAGAGGAAGAAAAACATTACAAGACTAAGGATGATGTTAAGGATGTCAATTCATACATCATTGAGCTTGAAAAAGAAATGCGAAAAGCTGCTGAAAACCTGGAATTTGAAAAAGCAGCCCACTTAAGAGATCAGATAAAGGATATAAAAATTCAGAACAACATCGCACTGGTTGTTGAGTGAAAGGATAAACAATGGACAAAATTATAATTAAGGGAGCGAAGGAAAACAATCTGAAGAACATTTCAGTTGAGCTTCCAAGAGATAAATTGATTGTTTTCACCGGAGTGAGCGGCTCCGGAAAAACATCTCTTGCATTTGATACAATTTATGCAGAGGGACAGAGACGCTACGTTGAAAGTTTGTCTTCATATGCCCGCATGTTCCTTGGACAAATGGATAAACCGGATGTGGAATCAATCGAAGGGTTGTCTCCTGCCATATCCATAGATCAGAAGACAACAAGCAAAAATCCCCGTTCAACTGTTGGAACCGTAACAGAAATTTATGACTATTACAGACTGTTGTATGCGAGAGTCGGAACTCCTCACTGTCCTAACTGCGGAAGGCCAATTACAACTCAGACAGTGGACCAGATAACTGACAAGGTTCTGGAATATGAAGAAAGAACTAAAATACAAATTTTGGCTCCAATGGTAAGGGGGGCTAAAGGCACCCACAAAAAGCTTCTTGAAAACATTAAAAAAGATGGATACGTCAGAGTGAGAGTTGACGGGGAGCTTTTGGAATTAGAAGAAGAAATTAATCTGGATAAAAACAAAAAGCACAGCATTGAAGTTGTTGTGGACAGATTAATTGTAAAGGAAGGAATACAAAAAAGACTTGTGGATTCAGTAGAAACAGCTCTGGAGATGTCTAACGGAATGGTTCTCATTGATGTCATGGGGCAGGAAGAGCTTCTCATGAGCACTAAATTTGCATGTACAGACTGCGGAATAGGCTTCGGAGAAATATCACCAAGGATGTTTTCCTTTAACAATCCCATTGGTGCTTGCCCTGAATGCAACGGTTTGGGAGTGAAAAAAGAAATTGATCCTGATTTGGTAATTCCTGATTATTCAAAAACAATCGGCGAAAGAGCAATTGCTCCTTACGGAGCAGATGAAGACGGTTATTATTACCAGATATTCAGGGCAATAGCTGATTACCACAAATTTGACGTTTCAAAACCACTTTCAGAAGCGCCAAAGGAATTCATAGATGAAATTTTATATGGAACAAATGGAAGAGAAATAACAGTAGATTTTTATAGCAAGTATCAAAGCGAGAATAAAACATATAAGAGAGAATTTGAAGGGGTTGTTACAAACCTTCAAAGAAGGTACATGGAAACAAGGTCTCCTGAAATGAGAGAATGGATAGAGGATTACATGTATGAAAGTTTGTGCCCTGTATGTCACGGAGCCAGATTAAATCCTGTAAGCCTTGCCGTAAAGGTAGGAAACAAAAATATATATGAGGTAACTCAGTTTTCGGTCTTAAAAAGCTTGAAGTTTTTTAATGAGCTTGAGCTAAGCCCTATTAACAAGATAATCGGCAGCGAGATAATCAAGGAAATCAATTCAAGACTTCAGTTTTTATCAGATGTGGGGCTCACGTATCTCACTTTGGAGAGAAATGCCGGAACATTGTCCGGAGGAGAATCCCAGCGTATAAGACTGGCAACACAAATCGGCTCAAGTCTTGTAGGAGTGCTTTATGTGCTGGATGAACCCAGCATTGGTCTTCACCAAAGAGACAACAGCATGCTCATTAAGACTTTGAGAAACCTTACTGACTTGGGAAACACCCTCATAGTTGTTGAACATGACGAAGAAACCATGGAAAGTGCCGATTATATATTGGACATTGGTCCGGGAGCCGGTATCCATGGAGGCGAAGTTGTTGCACAGGGAACATTTGAAGACATAAAAAACAACCAGAACTCCATAACAGGGCAATATTTAAGCGGAAGGATAAAAATTGAAGTACCGGAAGTAAGAAGAGTGCCTGAAAGGTTTATTGAAATAAAAGGTGCCAGAGAAAACAATCTGAAAAATCTTGATGTTAAAATTCCATTGGGCGTCTTGTGTGCTGTAACAGGTGTATCAGGTTCAGGAAAAAGTTCATTGATAAACGAAATACTGTCAAAGGGATTGCACCAGAAGTTGTTCAAAAACAGCAATAAGCCAGGTAAGTTCGATGAGATGCTGGGCATTGAAAATATCGATAAAATAATTACCATTGACCAGTCCCCTATTGGAAGAACTCCAAGGTCAAACCCTGCCACATATACAGGAGTATTTGATTATATCAGAGATATATTTTCAATGACTCTTGAAGCAAAGGAAAGAGGCTATCAAAAGGGAAGGTTCAGCTTCAATGTTAAGGGCGGCAGATGTGAAGCTTGTCGCGGCGATGGCATATTGAAAATAGAAATGCATTTTCTCCCCGACGTGTATGTTCCATGTGATGTGTGCAAGGGCAAGAGATACAACAGAGAAACTCTTGAAGTTAAATACAAGGGGAAAAATATTGCGGAAGTTCTTGACATGACCATAGAGGAATCATTGGAGTTCTTTGAAAATATTCCTAAGATATACAACAAGATTAAGACACTCAATGATGTGGGATTGGGATATGTGAAGCTTGGTCAGCCTTCAACGGAATTGTCCGGAGGAGAAGCTCAGCGTGTTAAATTAGCATATGAGCTGAGCAAAAAAGGAACAGGAAAGACAGTGTATGTTTTGGATGAGCCTACTACAGGGCTTCACATAGCTGATATTCACATGTTGGTTGAAGTTCTGAACAAGCTTGTTGAAGCAGGAAATTCGGTTGTTGTCATAGAGCATAACCTGGATGTTATCAAGACAGCAGACTTTGTTATTGATTTAGGTCCCGAAGGAGGAGACGGCGGCGGAACAATAGTTGCCCAGGGAACTCCGGAAGAAGTGGCAAAGGTAAAAAAATCCTACACAGGACAATATCTGAAAAAAGTAATGAAACAGTAACTACAATTAAGAATGAAGAGTGAAGAGTTAAGAATTAAAGGAGGGAATTTTGCCAAGCAAAATTCCCTTCATTCATTTTTCATTCTTAACTCTTAATTCTTCATTGTTTATAGTATTATCATTGAAATTGCTATTGCTGCAGCTATACCGCACAGAACAGGTATGAGATTTTTTCTTGCAAGGTCTTGAGGATTTACATTACATATTGCAGCAACAGGAATAACAGCCCAAGGAATTACTGTTCCGCCGTCAAACCACACAGTGATTACCTGACCTAGAGCAGCAAGCCCTGCCATATTTATATCTATTACATTTGAAAATGTGTATGCCAGTGTTCCAACAATGGGAAGACCTGAGAATCCGGAACCGTCAAGTCCTGTGATTACGGATACCGCTGACTGGGTCAAAATTGTAGAGAGTTTTGTCATCTGAACATTTTCCGAAAGGAATATGCTGATTTCATTCAATATGCCCGGAGCCCCTTCGCCGAAAACTGCCGTAGCTCCTCCTTGGTTTCCGAGGAAGAAAAATCCTCCTATAAATATAACCGGTGCAAATACTGTTATTCCAAAAGAGAATCCTTTCTTAATATAATCAACCGTAATTTCAAATCCATCCTTTGGGTTAAAGCTTGTAAGCACTGTTACCAGCATTATTATGATTGCTGTTCCACCTACCAGAGCTGTGGCGTCTCCTCCTGCCAGTTTTAGTTTTAACATTGCTGCAATGTCAAGTATGAATGCCAGAGGTGTGAATATGGCAATTGCTTTTGCAGTCTTTCCCGGAACCTTAGTTTCAGAAGCTTCCATTTCAGCTTCGTGAACATAAAGCTGAGGATTTTTCTTCAAATCTCTTTTCATCATGAGAAATGCAACTGCAACGGTCACTACAGACATGGTTAGCCATATAGGCACAGAAGCAGAAATTATTTCCGTAACTTCTACTCCTGCTCCTGCAGCAGTAATGGATGGAGCTCCTTGAATGAAGAAGTCACTGGAAAGTGCAACGCCGTGCCCGAACAGGTTCATGGCCACAGCTGCATATATAGCAGGAAGCCCTGTTTTCATTGCTGCCGGAAGCAGTACAGCCCCTACAAGAGGTACTGCCGGACTAGGCCAAACCAGCCATGAAATGATCATCATGGTTATGCCTATTGCCCAAAATGCCATGGATTGATTTACCATCACCTTTTTTATAGGAGACATTATCAAGACGTCAGCCCCTACTTCCTGCAATGCTTTAGACATTGCAACCACAAGGGAAATAATAACAATAATACCCCAAAATTCATTGCCCGCATAAATGAGAGTGTTGAAAATTGACTGAACAGCCACAACAATACTGCCGGAATAAAGGTAACCCATTGCGAAAATTCCGATTATGCAAGGAATAACAATATCCTTTTTCATGAGCATGATTACCAGGATGATGACAACCATCACCATATACAGATAGTGCATTGAAGTTAGAACCATAAATAAACCTCCTTGAATTTTATGTATGTTTTGAAATTACGCTGTTGAAGCATTCGTCTGCTCCTTTGAAGTCCATGCTGTTAACATAAAAAATTTCAAGAAGTTCATGAGCCTTTTTGGTGGCTGACAATTTTTCCAGGGCATTTTTAATAAGCATGTCATGCATGTGGAGGTTGTTTTCAATTTCTGAAATGCGGATCTTGATGCTTTCAGTGTCCATGATTAGGTGCATGTCGAAAACTTCGTCATAATGTACGCTCATGCTTGTTTCTGCACTCATGATAAAAAGATTTTTTTCGGGAATATAAAGATGCTGAAGCCTTGTTGGGTCAAGTGGTCTGAAGAAACATTCTGTATCCAGACCTTTGTCATAAGCTTCCTCAGCTATTGCCTTTAAAAACAATGATGTGTAATTTGTGTCTTCTCCAACTACTGCCCAGATTATTTTGCCGCTTGAAAGAGAAGGGGTGTAGCTTATATATCCGGCGGAAGTGTAACTTTCAGCAAAAAGCTTTCTTACCTTGCCTTTTTTTAAGTTTCGTGGAACATCCGGGAACAACATTTCCTTTGCTTTGTTTACAAGATTGTTGAATTCATCCTGGTTCATGTACTGGTCATAAATAGAATTTATTTCTTCTGATATGATTCCGGCAGCTTCAAGATACCTGTAGGCGCTTTTGTAGAGATTTGATTTGTTTTTTATGAGCTGCATAATTTGTGCTTTATGCTTTTCAAGGGAACTTTTGTCCAGATAAACACCCAAATTAATTATTTCGTCAACTGCTCCAGGAATGGATGGATCAACAGTGTGAGGAGCTGTGCCATCAATGAGTGAAATTTTAAGTTCGGGAATAACAACACCATCAAGACTTTCATTGTCGCTGGAACAATGAATAAATTCTGCCGAGTAACCTTTCTTAAGCATTTCATGAGCGAATTTCTTCATGAAAGTGCTTTTCCCAACACCGGGTCCTCCCTTTAAAATATAAATGTGTCTTGCTTCATCCAGTTTTAAAATATAGTCAAAGTAACTGAAAAAACCATGCGATGTATTGTTGCCTGCAAAAAAATGCTTTTCCTTCAAATGAATACCTCCCTACATAGACTAATGTTGTATTATATGAAAGAGCAGCAATAATGTTAAAAACAAAAAAAGAAAGGACATGTAACAGGTTTTATGCTATAATAATCAGGCAAAGCAATAAAAAAGGAAGAATTTGTATGAAATTGATAGTTACTGAAAAACCGTCAGTGGCAAAAGACATTGCAAGGGTTTTGAACATAAACCGTTCAAGAGACGGCTATATAGAAAGCCAGGATTACAAAATAACATGGTGTGTAGGACATTTGATTCAGCTTTCATACCCGGAAGAATATGATCCTAAATATAAAAGCTGGAATGTAAATGACCTGCCTATTTTCCCAAGGCAATTTAAATACATGGTCAATCCTTCCACAGAAAAACAATATGAAATAGTAAAAAGGCTAATGCTTGACGACAGCATCGACGAAATAATATGCGCAACCGACGCCGGCCGCGAGGGGCAGCTCATATTTGGTTATGTCTATGTGAACGCAGGCTGTAATAAGCCCGTCAGAAGACTTTGGATAAGCAGCATGACTGACGAGGCAATTCTTGAAGGATTCAAGGACCTGAAGGACAACAAGGAATATTTTGCACTTTACCAGTCCGCAAAGGCACGTTCAGAGGCAGACTGGCTTGTGGGAATAAACGCCACAAGGCTTTTTACGGTTAAGTACAACCAGATGCTGACCATAGGAAGGGTTCAGACACCAACATTGTCACTTATAGTTTCAAGACAGAAGGAAATCGACGAGTTTGTTTCTCAGCCATTTTATGAAGTGGCTGCAGACTGCGAAATGTTTACTGCCACTTGGTTTAACAAGGATGGCACAAGAATAGATTATTTGGAAAAGGCCGAGGAAATTGCAGCAAGGTGTCAGAACAAGGAAGCAACTGTCACAAAGCTGCAGACGAAAAGGGCTACGGTTGAAAGGCCTTTATTGTACGACCTGACAGAACTGCAGAGGGACGGAAACAGAAGATATGGTTATTCTGCTGAACAGACCCTTGATGCAGCCCAGAACCTTTACGAGAAATACAAGCTGGCAACCTATCCAAGAACAGATTCCAGGTACCTGACAAAGGACATGAAATCAAAATTGACCGACCTTCTTCAAAACATTAAACAAGGATGGAAAGGCTCTGAATACTGCGTAGACAAGGTGTTAAAGCAAAAGATCAATGCTGACAAAAGAGTAATTGACGACTCAAAGGTTACAGACCATCACGCCATAATTGTTACGCCTAACATCAGGACAGTTTCAAGCATTAAGCTTCCTGAAAGAGAAGAAAACATACTGAGGCTCATTGTTGCCAGATTCATTGCTGTACTTGACAGGAAGCAGGAATTTGACCAGACAGACATTGAACTTAAAATTGAAATCGATAAGTTCAAAGCAAGAGGAAAAAAAGTTGTCATACCCGGCTGGAAGGAAATTGAAGACATAATCCTTGGCAAGGTGAAGGAAGATTCGGAAGACAAGGAAATAACCACAAATCTGAATCTCAACGACAAGATTATGCCCAAGGAAGTTAAGGTGGTAACAAAAAAAACCTCTCCTCCGAAACCATATACGGAAGCAACTCTCCTGACTGCTATGGAAACAGCAGGTAAGCAAATAGAAGACGAGAAGCTTAGGGAAGAAATGAAATCCATAGGGCTGGGGACTCCTGCCACAAGAGCCGGAATAATAGAAAAGTTAATTTCTGTTGGTTATATTAAAAGAAATAAAAAAAATCTGGTGCCTACCCAAAATGGAATACAGCTCATTGAAATTGTGCATGAAAAGCTTAAAAAGCCGGACCTCACAGGGGAATGGGAAAGTGAGCTTGGAAAAATCGCACAAAAAAAAGCATCCTCAAAGGATTTCATAGTTGACATAAAAAAGTATGTAGCTGAAATAATAAAGGAAGGCAAGTTAAGTTCTGCAAAAAATGTGAGCTTTGAAAGTACGGGCAGCAAAAAGAAAAGCAATGCTATAGGCATATGCCCCCGCTGTGGCAGAGAAGTATATGAAAGCAAAAAAAATTTCTTCTGCACAGGATATAAAAATTTTCCTTCTTGCAAATTTTCTATATGGAAGAATGACAAGGTTCTTGAAGAAAACGGCATTGCACTGACAAGGAAAGATGTTCAGGAACTCCTGAAAAACAAGGAAACTGCGGTAAAGGCAGCAAAAGAAGGACAGGAAATTGACTTGACCCTGAAGATGGCTGACAATGGCTACAGAATTGATTTTACCATAGAAAATAAAGAGCATACATCATAGATGCAGGAAGTACAGTGATTCTTGCATAAAAACGCGAATAAAACAACTATAGCAGGAAAAATGAGAAAATAAAAGTTACTAGGATTTTAATGAATGTTTTTTACTAAATATATAAAAATATTAATGATTTGTCTCATAAATGAATAATTTTGAGGATTATGTATAATTGCTTATTGAAGTTATTTATAATAGAATACACAAGAATAAACAAAAAGGAGCGGGAAATGGAATTTTTAACTAACGGTATTACTCAGGTTACCTGGCAGCAAATTTTTATGTGGATTATAGGTGGCACTCTAATTTACTTGGCAATTGCAAAGGAACTTGAACCAGCCTTGTTGCTGCCAATGGGATTTGGAGCAATTTTGGTTAACATACCAAGTTCAGGCGTGTTAAATCAGACTTTACAAGGAATTGGTGAAGTACAGGGAATAATAGATTGGCTTTTTGAAGTAGGAATAGAAGCTTCTGAAATGATGCCACTCTTATTGTTTATAGGAATTGGAGCCATGATTGACTTCGGACCCCTTTTGTCAAACCCAAGGCTTCTGCTTTTCGGCGCAGCAGCCCAGTTCGGAATTTTTGCTACAGTTACGGTTGCAACGCTTCTGGGATTTTCTCTCACAGATGCAGCAGCCATAGGAATCATAGGAGCAGCTGACGGTCCTACATCAATTTTGGTTTCGCAGGTTTTAAAGAGCAACTACATAGGGCCTATAGCCGTGGCGGCATACTCATACATGGCGCTTGTGCCAATAATACAGCCCTTTGCAATAAAAATATGCACTACAGAAAAAGACCGCAAAATAAGAATGAAGTACAATCCAAAAAGCGTTTCAAGAATGACAAGACTTTTGTTCCCAATAGTTGTAACATTGATTGCAGGTCTTGTAGCACCGGCTTCCATTTCTCTGGTAGGATTTTTGATGTTCGGAAACCTCATAAGAGAATGTGGAGTGCTTAGATCACTTTCTGAAACAGCTCAAAAAGATTTGGTAAACCTCATTACATTGCTTTTGGGACTTACAATTTCAGCAAGCATGAAGGCTGAATATTTTGTTACAAAGGAGACATTGTTAATAATGGTTTTGGGATTGCTGGCATTTGTGTTTGATACAATCGCAGGAGCATTGTTCGCTAAGTTCCTTAATTTGTTCCTGAAGGAAAAAATAAATCCAATGGTTGGTGCTGCAGGAATATCTGCATTCCCAATGTCATCAAGAGTTATTCAGAAGATGGGTCTTGAAGCAGACTCTCAAAATCACCTTTTGATGCATGCTGTAGGAGCTAATGTGTCAGGACAAATTGCTTCAGTTATAGCCGGCGGCGTAATAATAGGTCTTGTACCGGCACTGTTGTTGTAGGAGGTTTGTATGGACATAGATGTTATAAAATCATTAGAACTCATGGGAATGGGAATGGCCGCAATATTTTTTGTAATAATAGTGATATATGCAGCTCTAAATTTAATGTTAAAATTGACTAGCGAGAAATAATACAATATTAATTAAAAGATTAAATGATCGGGGAAGGATGACTAAATGAAAAGCAACAGAAAATTTGCAGCCATAATGATTTTAGTCATTATGGCCTCGATTTTTATTTTGCAGTTTAAAAACAACCAAAAATTAGAAACTGACGGACAAAACAACATAGAAATGTATGCGGAAACTGAAAGTATTAGCATATTGGAGGAAGAGTATGCTCAAAACGAGAATTCTCACATCTTCAAAGCAAACAGCAATTTTATGTTCAGCTTGTTCAAGACGTATATTTTGGTAAATGTTAGCCTAAATGCAAGTATTTATAAACACAAACATTCTTCAGTCATAAGTGAAATCTGCAGGCTGTTTAATTACAGTGTGTTTGTGGTGTTCTACACAAACAAGAGTGACGGCAAAAAAAGGATGATGCGTGAAATCATAACAACATAATAAAATAAATCAGGAGGAAACAATGAGATTAAATAAAAACATGTACATCCTTGTAATATTGCTGATAATATGCATATCATTGGTTGCAGTCTTTGGTGTAAATGCAGGATCGGTTCAAATTAAGGGAATGAAGGATATAAGATTTGGAATTGACATAAGAGGCGGAGTAGAAGCGGTGTTTGAACCGGCAGACCTTAATAGGGTGCCTACAGCAAGCGAGCTTGAATCTGCAAAAATCATAATGGAAACAAGAATGGATGCTCAGAACATTTTGGACAGAGAAATTACTGTAGACAATAACAATGGGCAAATAATTGTAAGATTTCCTTGGAAATCAGGTGAAACAAATTTCAATCCTCAGGCAGCAATTGCTGAGCTTGGAGAAACAGCAAGACTTACTTTCAGGGACCCGGATGGAAATATTCTGGTGGAAGGCAAGGACGTAAAGGAAAGTGTTGTGCAGCTTGACAAAAAAACAGGCAAACCTGTTGTAACATTAGTGTTCAATAATGAGGGAGCAAAGCAGTTTGCAGATGCTACAGAAAGACTTGTAGGTCAAAGAATATCCATTTACATGGATGAAACATTGATTTCTGCTCCTAACGTAAGAGAAAAAATATCCGGAGGAAACTCTGTAATCAGCGACATAGGAAGCGTTGAGGAAGCAAAGGACCTTTCTGACAAAATAAATTCAGGAGCTCTTCCTTTCTCACTGGTATCAAAAAATCACAGCACCATAACACCTACATTAGGTTCAGGAGCTCTTGATGTTATGATAAAGGCAGGAATGCTGGCATTTGCATTTGTATGTCTGTTCATGATTTTCTACTACAGAATATTGGGATTTGTTGCATGTTTGGCTATTATTCTTCAGGTATCAATCCAAATGCTTGCCCTTTCAATACCTCAGGTAACTCTTACTCTCACTGGTATCGCTGGTATAATTCTGTCCATAGGAATGGGAGTTGATGCCAACGTAATAATTGCTGAAAGAATAAGAGAAGAACTAAGAGCCGGAAGGTCTTTGGGATATTGCATAGACACAGGATACAAGAAGGCATTTTCAGCGGTTTTTGACGGAAACATAACAACAATAGCTGCAGCCATAATAATGATGATATTTGGAACAGGTTCAATGCTTTCATTTGGCTACACTTTGATGGTTGGATGTATTCTTAACTTTGTTTCAGGAGTGACTGCATCACAAATAATTTCTAAATCAATGAGCATGAACGATGCGTTCGCAAAAAAATCCCTGTACGGGGTTAAAGTTAAGGAGGCAAAATAATGATTAAATTTTATGAGAAAAGAAAAATATTTTTTGCTTTATCCGCTGCCATAATGATAGTAGGCTTAGTTGCACTGTTTATTAACGGAGTTAATTTGTCCATTCAGTTCAAGGGAGGGGCAATAATAAAATATTCATACACAGGTGAAATGAATGCTGAAGCAGCAGCAGACAAAGCAACTGAAATATTAAACAGAAACACGGAAGTTCAGCTTACAGAAGACCTGGCTACCCACAGTAAGAAAATTGTATTCAACCTGTCAGGCAACAGCGGTCTTGATGCTAACGACCAGGATAAGTTTGATGCAGAACTTAAAAAGGCATTTCCCGATTCTCAGCTTGAATTGTCTGAATCAAATGTGGTACAGCCGTTCATAGGCAAGAGATTTCTTACAAACGGTCTTATAGCTCTGGGGCTTACATCATTGTTCATAATAATCTATGTACGCTTCAGATTCAAAAAAATATCAGGGCTTTCTGCAGGTGTTATAGGATTAATAGCACTGGTTCACGATGTGCTGGTGGTGTTCTTCATATTTGTAATATTCAAAATGCCTATTAATGACTCATTTATAGCAGTAACACTGACAATAATAGGTTATTCAATCAACGACACCATAGTTATTTATGACCGCATAAGAGAAAACAAACCATATTTTGAAAAGAAAACATTCGAAGAGCTTGTTGACACAAGCATCAACCAGTCGCTTTCAAGATCCATCAACACAAGCATAACAACAGGCATAAGCATTTTGATAGTATGCATACTGGCATTTGCTTACAACATTGATTCAATCAAGACATTTGCAATACCAATGCTAGTTGGAGTTATAAGCGGCTGCTATTCAACAGTTTGTCTTGCAGGCCCAATGCTTGTTATGTGGCATAAAAGACAACAAGAAGCATAATATGAGGAGGTAAAATGAAGGAGTATACTAGTTCAAGATTGGTAAAATCAGAAGATTTGAATCATCACGGCACATTGTTCGCAGGACGCACTGCAGAATGGTTTGTAGAATCTGCATTCATTGCAGCTGCTTCAACAATTGGAGATCCTGAAAGAGTGGTATGCCTCAATATTCATGGCTTTGTGTTCAGAACTCCAATCAACAGAGGAGAAATAGTAAAATTCACAAGCAAGGTTGTTCACGTTGGAAAGACAAGTATAGTTGTGTACACCAGACTAGACATGGAGTTAAACAAAATCCAGCCTGTTGAAGGGTTTATAACATTTATTTCTGTTGATGCAGACGGCAAGAAAGTTCCTCACGGACTTGTGATGGATGAACCAAAGGATGAAGAAGAAATTCAAATAAGAGAAAGAGCAAAAAACTTAAAATAATTAATGTAGGGGAGGACCACTGTCCTCCCGTGGGCGGACAGTAATCCGCCCCTACAATTAGTACAATAAACATAATTGTCAGTATTTAGTGGAGAAGAGAAATCTTCTCCTTTTTTTGTGTTAATAATACAAAAGTTGATAAATTTCGATAAACATGATAAAATATATAAAATTATTGCGAGGGAAATATGAAAAAAATTACGAAAATCGAATATCAAAAAAAGAATAAAGACAGATTTAACATTTACCTTGATGACAGCTATGCCTTTGCTGTTGACATGAATGTTATGATAAAATATTCCCTTGCAAAGAACATGGAACTAGAGGATGATTTCATAAGTGAAATATTAACTGCAGAGGAAGAAATGAATGCATACAACTATGCAGTCAACTTGCTTTCAAGAGCTCCAAAAAGCGAAAAAGAGCTTAAGGTAAAAATACAGGACAAGGGTTATGATGTAATCTTCGTTGAAAATGTCATAAAAAAGTTAAGAGAACAAAGATACATAGATGACGAAAGATACAGCGAAATGTTCATTAGCAGCAAAATAAATATATCAAAAGACGGCAGACGAAAAATAAAAGAAGCATTGTACAACAAGGGAATAAACAAGGAAATAATAGATGAAAAGCTGAACAGCGTTTCTGAAGAAGAGGAAATCGAAAGAGCATTTTTGCTGGCCAAAAAAAAACTCGCTTCGATGAAGGAAGAAGATACCCGCAAAAAAACGCTTAAATTGTCGAATTATTTAATTAACAAGGGATTTGAATATGGCACAGTAAAGAAGGTGGTGTCAAGTCTATTAAAGGGGGATTTTGATGAGTTTGACCAGTGCTATTAAATTTGACAGAATATAACTAGGGGGTGTAAGTATGATTGAATTTAGCAATTATATTTCTGACGCATTGATAAAGTGCAAAATTGTACGAGGGGAAACAGGAAGAGTCGATTTGTTTGCGATTTTCTGCAACGATAAGGTAGAGGGCATAACAGGTTTTAGGCCGGAAGCGTTGGTGAATCAAAACATGGTAATGCTTTTTCCAAAGCTTTCAGATTCGTTGTTTGATTGGCCGAGAATATTATGCGAAGCTGCCATGACAAATGAACATAAAATAATTGAGCAGTATTTTCCGAACTTTGAAAGATATCTTAGGCTTAGCATTTTTGGATACAAGGATGACACATTTTACATTGCAGCACAGGATGTAACTGAAAAAAAGGAAATCAGAAGAATTGTGCTGGAAAAGGACAGGCAGATACAACATCTGGAAAATGAAATAAAATCAAGAGCCAATGTGGATATGCTCACAAAACTTTACAATTTTCAGTTCATGATAGACTGCATAAAAAATAGCATTGTATCGTATAAAGAAGAAGGCGTCAACTTCTGCATGCTGATTATAGACATTGACGATTTCAAGACGTTCAACTTAAGCTATGGCATGAACACAGGAGACAAGGTTCTTCAGGATCTTGCCAGGATACTTAGCTCTGTAGTAAGAAAAATTGATGTTGCAGGAAGATATGAAAATGACAAATTCATAGTTGTTATGAACAACGTGGATATTGACATAGCTAAGCTGATGGTTGAAAAAGTAAAAATGGAAACAAAAAATTATAACCTTAACATCAATAACACAAGTTTGAGCACATGCGGCGCCCTGGTGGAATACAACGGAGAAACAATTGAAGAGTTGTTCAGTAAGGCAGAAGCACTGCTGGTAAAGGCCCAGTCCATGGGCAAAGGAATAATATTGTCATAAACCTAATGGAATGCATAGCATTCCTCAGGCTTCTGACAAAGTTATTTTAATTAATAATATTGGTACTTGTGGTGATGTTGAAATCTAAGTACGTAGGGGAGAGCCTTGTGCTCTCCCGCAGATAACAATTTATTGTTTGTATTAATCCCACGGGAGGACACAAGATCCTCCGCTACAATATGTAGAAATTAAGTTTGTCAATAGTCTAGGGAATGCATAGCATTCTTTTTTTAGTCCAATCTAATTTTTAATCCTTTCATATTTTTGAACATCTTTAATTAACACAAGAATCTTGAGTTTTTACAAAAACATATATTGTTTTCAACATGTCCACGCACAATCAGCCTTTATATGATAGTATTTAATAAAAATTAAATAGAAAAATAGTGGCATACTTGAGAAAATTAATTTTTAATATAAGTGCAATTGCAAGTTTTGCATGAGATGTAGTATAGTATTTTATTTTTAGAATAAATTGGAGTTCTATAATGAAAAAAATTTTTAAATATGTATTGTATTTCGTGTTAACTATAATAATTATAATAAAATGGTCACAGTTTTTTGGTGGAGGTGATTATATCTTAAAAGCGATAATAATTATTACTATCTTTATGCCTGTAACAGCATATGTTTTTTTAAATAGTAAATATTTTCGTCCTCTTAAATTAAAACGTATTAGATTTGCAATTTATTTTGCGGTATTATTGATATATTTGTTTTTAATTTATATGTTAGGATATTATGTTGTTTCAAATGCAGTTAAATAGAAATTAAGCATTAAGCAAGTGGAGAATTCAGCCTTAGAATATAAGTAAAGAGTTAAGGTTTTTGTAGATAAAATTGCCTAAATATGATAAAATATATATGGTTGGAGGGATTATTATGGATGATAAAAGAATAGAAAAAATAATACGAAATGTTAATGCAAATCTATCAATTGAAGGAATGCCATTAACCAACAACGATAAAATAAGAATGAGAGATTGTTTAACTGGAAAAACCACAATTAATGATACTGTAAAAAAACTTGTGGAAAAACATACTGTGAAAAGAGTGTAGACTATGAATACTGATTATTCATACAGCTTTGATAACGATTTAAAGTATTGTTATCCCAATTCTTCTGTTCTAAAAAATAAATTAAATATAACAAATGAACATGATTTAGGCATTGCTGAAAGAGAAATAAGTTCATTAAGAATAATGGAAATTGAAAATGAACCACTAAAAGGAAAATTGGATTTCAAACATTTAAAGGATATACACTACAATATTTTCAAAGATATATATGAGTGGGCCGGACAAATTAGAAATGTTAACATATCTAAGGGCAGTGTTTTTTGCTATTATGAAAATATCGAGAGCTATGCGGATTATGTCTTTAATAAACTTAAAGAAGAAAACTATCTTATTAATGCAGGTAATGATGCTATATATGATGGTCTTTCTTTTTATATGAGCGAAATAAATGCACTTCATCCTTTTAGAGAAGGAAATGGTCGTTCTCAGAGAGTATTCATGTCCTATTTGGCAAAGGTATCAGGATATGAATTGAATTTTGAAAAAATAACACAAGAAAAGATGATAGAGTTAAGTTCGCTTGCTTTTAATTATGGGCATGAAGAATATATAGAAATGTTTAATGAAATTTTAATTCCAATTTCAAAACAAGAGCAAAAAGATTTTATTGAATCAATTGGGTTGAAATATTAATCGTACTTTGAGACGGAACTAATATCATAAATAAAAATAATATTAGTAAAGGATAATGAGAGATGAACAATGAAAGCAATAAAAAAATTGAAAGAAAGAATAAAGAAGAAAATAAAAATGCCTTTAATGATATAAAAATGTTCCTGTACTTACTTTTATGCAGTGAATTTTTTATGCTATATTTATCAGGAAAACAGATGTTTTTTGAAAACGTTGACTGTTCACCAGCAGTAGCAGGAATAAATACAGTATTGCTGATTCTAACAATTCTTCATATAAGAAAAATTAAGACTAGTAAGAAATAACATTTTAGTATACAAAAATGACCAAATTGAGCATCATACATAAATGAAAATTGAAAACATGCTAACTTTCAAATTCATGGAAATTAGTTGAAAGGTCTTCCAAAATGTGATAAAGCTAAGATCATAGATGAACTGTGGGAAGTTGATAACTTCATAAGTAGCAATGTTCCGAAACAATTCCAAACTCAAGTGAGGAACGCATTTGGTTCCGATATTAAAGTAACAACCTTAAAACAAGATACAACCGTTTATAGGTATTATGGAGGAGATTCAGCGCCGTCGAGCTATTGGGTTACTCCAACCAAAGTAAGTGATCCTATATCGAAATTAGCATTACCTCCTGGCAATTCTGCACAATATGTTAATTCAATAATTCTTAAAAAAGGGACTACATTACTAGAGGGTACAGTTGCTCCTAACTTTGGACAACTTGGTGGAGGATACCAATATTATGTACCAGGTATGAGATAAGGAGAAGAAGATGAGATACTCAATGCTTGATTTAAAAAATGACATTAACGAGATACTTTTAATATGCCAAGAAGATTTACTAGATATTTCAATGGGTAAAGACAAGCAGGCGACAGTGGATCAAATAGAGAAGACCATAATTCCCGAAATGGAAGGTCTTTTAAAAATGATAGAGGAGGGGAAGATTCCTCCGAAAGGGCAACGTTGGATAACATCAGCAGCTTATATAACTAGAGGATGGAACTGGGATATTTGGAGTAATGATAAGTTAAATATAAAGCTACCAGAACTTGATAACAAATATCGTTATGAGTTGGAAGAATAGCAATATGATATAGGGGTCGTTCACGACTCCTATATGTTTCTTGGCAAATAAAAAAGGTGGAACTACCTACTCAATTATTATCGTTACCAAAAGGCTGTTCAAAGACATGGTTAGCCACTAAGCAAGCTTATTATTACATTCTGATTCAGAATAACAAGCTTTTTATGAATTAGGCTTATGTCAAGGGTATGTCAAGGGGACGGGGTTGTTGTCATCATTCTCGTGACTAACACATGGGAGGGCAGTAACCCTCCCTTACAGTTGTTATAGAAAATGTTGAACTGTATC